>NZ_JBFUKU010000143.1:0-14070 GCF_056400685.1 Pseudomonas sp. P5_A12
GGCTTGAACAGCATGTCCAGGCTATTGACCGGCGCGTCCGGCATGCGCTGTTTGATCTGCTCGGCATTGTAGGTCAGGCCGATGGTGCCCCAGGTGTAGGGAACCGTGGCCTTGCTCGAATGTTCGTAATGCGAACGCAGCTTCTGCAAACCGGGTTCGACGTCATCCATCGCGGTGAGTTTTGACTGATCCAGCGGTTGCAGGCTGCCGGCGCGCATCAAGCGCTCGGCGACCGTATCACCGGGGAAGATCAGGTCGTAACCGCTGCCGCCGGCGAGCATCTTGGCTTCCAGGGTTTCACTGCCGTCCATGACGTCGTAGATCACCTTGATCCCGGTTTCGGCAGTGAATTGGCTGAGCGTGTCCTCGGCAAAATAATCGGCCCAGTTGTACAGCCGCAGGGTTTTTTCCTCGGCGTGCAGCGCCGGTATCGCGCAGCACAGGGCCAGGCCCAAGGCGCCGAGCAAGCGTTTGTTGGCATTGTGCATGTCAAACCCCTTGAGTATTCCAGCGAGAATTGAGGTGACGGCCATCCTGGCTCAACAACGCTCCGTACATGTCCGGACGGCGATCGCGATAAATGCCCCAGCTCAAACGCTCTTCGCGCATGGCGGCAAGGTCCAGGGTATGAACCAACACACCGGTGCTGTCGCGGTCGGCTTCGGCGAGCAATTTGCCTTTGTGGTTACAGATAAAGGAAGAACCGTAGAAGCTCATTTGCAGTTCGGGATCGGTGGTCGCCACTTCGCGGCCGACACGGTTGGCGGCCACCACAGGCAGGATGTTGGCGGCCGCATGGCCGCGCATGGTCATTTGCCAGTGGTCCCGAGAATCCAGCGCGGCGCAGCCAGGTTCAGAGCCGATGGCCGTGGGAAACAGCAAGACTTCGGCGCCCATCAACGCCAGACAGCGGGCGGTTTCGGGGAACCACTGATCCCAGCAGATCCCCACGCCGATGCGCCCGAACGCGGTGTCCCAAACCCGAAAACCGGTATCGCCGGGGCTGAAGTATTCCTTTTCCTGATAGCCGATGGCATTGGGAATGTGCGTCTTGCGATATACGCCCAACAGCCGCCCGTCGGCATCGGCCACGCTCAAGGAGTTGAAATACGCGTTGCCGGCCCTTTCGAACCAGCTCAGTGGCAACACAACGCCCAACTCCCTGGCCAGCGCGGCGAAGCGCTTGAGTACATGGCTGTCGCGATATTCTTCGGCCAGCGCCAGGTGCTTGTGGCTTTGCTCGATGCAAAAGTACGGCGTGGCAAACAGCTCCTGCAGCAAGATGACCTGTGCGCCCTTGGCCGCCGCGTCACGTACCAACTGTTCGGCCTGATCGAGGTTGTGTGGCAAGTCCCAGGTGCACGGCATTTGCGTGGTGGCAATCGTCAGAAGTGTCATGAGATCAACCCTCCACTGGCCACGCCGGTTGCTGCTGGGTGATGCAGTGCACCCCGCCGCCGCCATGGGCCAGATGATTGATCCGCACCGGCACCACTTCGCGTCCGGGGAACGCCTGGCGCAGCACATCGGCCGCGACATCGTCGACTTCTATGCCATAGGCCGGCATGATGATCGCGCCGTTGGCGATGTAGAAATTGGTGTAGGAGGCGCAGAACACTTCGGCGTCGGTGTCGACAGCATCGGTAGCTTCATACAGCTCGATCATCTCGAAGGTGCGCCCGCGGGCATCGGTGGCCAGCTCCATGGCGCGACGGTTCTCGCGAACCACTTCGGCATACACCGAGCCTTGATCGTGGGTGGCGTCGACCAACAGCACACCAGGACGCGCAAACGCACATACGCCATCGACATGGCCGTCAGTCATGTCGCCAGTTACGTAGTCCGGATCACCCGGCAGCCAGATGGTCTTCTTCACGCCCAACAAACGGGTGAAGATCTCTTCCATCTCGGATTTGCTCATGCCCGGGTTGCGATTGGAATTGAGCAGCACCGATTCGGTAGTGATCAACGTGCCTTCGCCGTCGACATGGATCGCGCCGCCTTCGTTGCTCAGCGGAGTGCCGAAGCACGGTAAGCCCAGGTGATTGAGTGCACGGCGCGCCAGGCCTTCATCCAGGTCATGCGCCGACTTACCGCCCCAGGCGTTGAAGCGCCAGCTGACACCGGCCATGCCGAGATGCGGGTGGCAAACGAAACTGGGGCCGGAGTCGCGACACCAACTGTCGTTCACCGCCAGCGGGATCAGCTCGATGTTGGGGCCGCACAAGGCTTTGGCACTGGCCACAGCAGACGGATCGACGACCATTTTTACCGGTTCGAAACGGGCAATGGCGTTGGCCACACCAGCGAAATCCTCTTGCACCTGAGGCAGCGTGACACGCCAACCCGACTCCCAGAGCGTCTGGTTGTGTGGCCATACCATCCACGTCGCGGCATGGCGAACCCACTCCGCCGGCATCCACCAACCCGTGTTTTGAATTTCCTGCTGCTGCTTGACCTGCTGCATGATAAAAAGCCCTTTTAGTTAAGCCATTGTGTTCAATGAAAACTGCCTTGGCGGTCTTGGCATGCATGCTACGGCGGCTAAAACGGGCGAACAAACGATGGATTTTGCGCATAAGTGATTAGGAGAACTTATCGATGCTCAAACACTGGCCGCCACTCAGCACCCTTCGCGGCTTTGAAGCTGCGGCCCGTTTGGGTAGTTTTCACAAGGCCGCCGACGAGCTGAACCTCACCCAGTCGGCCATCAGTCAGCAGATTCGCAGCCTGGAGGCCTACCTTGAACAACCCCTGTTCTTTCGCAGCGGCCGCAGCGTCAGCCTGACCGATGCCGGCCACGACCTGTTCAGCACCACCCAGGCGCTGCTGCAACAACTGGCCGTCGGCATTCGCCGTCTCGGGCAATACCAGAAACCCAATCAACTGGTGCTCAACACCACACCGGCGTTCGCCCGTCACTGGCTGTTGCCACGCTTGGGGGATTTCCGCCGACAGCATCCGGAGGTGGATTTGTGGATCTACAGCACCGATGAAGTCCCGGACATGACCACCCAGACGATCGACATTGCGGTGCGCGATGACATCAGTTCACAGGCCGAATGCAGCTTCAAAGTGCTGCACGCCGACCGCCTCTTTGCGGCGGGTCACCCAAGTCAATTGGCGCTACCGAGTGAACAGCGCACCACCCTGCACGGCGAGCGGGAAATGGATTGGAGTCATTGGGCGGTAGAAGCCGGTATCGACGTTGGCCAGAAAGATCAGGGGCTGAACTTCTCCGATCCCGGCCTGCTGCTGGACGCTGCCTGCGCGGGGCTCGGTATTGCGCTGGCCAGCCAGTTACTGAGTCGGCAGGCGTGCACCAATGGGTTGTTGCAACCCTTGGTGGAACACACCATTCGCGGACCGAACTGGGCGTCACTGACCCATCGTGACAGCGAAAACAATGCGCGGAGTTTTAGTGAGTGGTTGGTGAGTCATCTAGAGGCGGCGAGCTCGATGATGTAACCCTTTAATGTCTGTACGCAGGCGGATCTGAAATGATCCTGCATTCCTTCCYGAGCCATCAATCTGACCTACTCTCTCTATGCTGATCGGGACACTCAAAAAGGCGATTTGATCCGCAGTCGAACGTAAGCCGACGGTCATCGCATTCTTTAAGGAAAAAGACACATGAAACGAGCACGCATGCTGTTCGTCGGCGCGCTGTACAGTGTCATTTCAGTGGTACTGCTGGCCGGCTGTGCAGGCAAGGCTGGCCCTGCTGTCCCCAGCATTGCCGAAACCAAAGCCATAGCGGAAGAAGCCTACCTCTACGGCCTGCCCCTTGTGATGAACTATGCCGTCATGAACGAGTTCGTACTGAACACGAACTCCGGACAATATAAAGCTCCGTTCAATCAGCTACTCAATGAAGCGCGCGTCTTTACCTGGCAGGACACCGCCTTCGTCACGCCCAACAGTGATACGCCATACTCCATGGTCTGGCTGGATCTCCGTGCGGAACCTATGGTCATTTCCGTACCCGCAGTCGACAAGAAACGTTATTACTCGGTGCAGTTCATCGATGGCAACACTTATAACTTCGGCTACATAGGCAGTCGCGCCACTGGGCCGGAGCCTGGCGCCTACCTGGTCGTTGGCCCTGACTGGAAAGGTTCGCTACCTGTCGGAATCGAAAACGTCTTTCACTCGACCACCCCCTTCGCGCTTACTATTTTTCGCACCCAGCTCTTCGACCCGCAGGACATGCCAAACGTAGTGAAGGTTCAGGCGGGGTACAAGGCGCAGCCACTCTCGGCATTCCTGAAACAACCTGCCCCGGACGCCGTCCCTGACACTGTTTTCCTTCCGGCCACGACCGCGGGCATCAAAGATAACTTCTACCAGTATCTGGAGGCCGCACTTCAATTCGTGCCGGAAACTCCAGCGGATAAAGCGCTCCGCGCCAGGCTCGGCAGCATCGGTATCGGGCCGGAAAAAACCATTGAGTTCAAAGATCTTCCTATGGAGCACAAAGCCGCCATTTCGCTCGCCATGAAGGACGGCGACGAGAAAGTATCAAAGTATCTGTCGCAAGGAATGAAGGGAATCAATGGGTGGACAGTCGGCTCCCTGTTTGGAGACAAAGCCTTTTACAACAATAATTGGTTAATGCGTGCCGCCGCTGCAAAGGCTGGCATTTACGGCAATGATGCTGTCGAAGCCGTTTATCCACTCGCTCACAACGATGTAAACGGTAATGTACTCGACGGCAGTCACCATTACACCCTCACCTTTGCAGCCGGACAGCTCCCACCGGTAAATGCTTTCTGGTCAGTCACGATGTACGACGCCAAGAGTCAGTTCCTGATCAAAAACCCGATCAACCGCTACCTCATCAATTCGTCTATGTTGCCCGGCATGAACAAGAATGCGGATGGGTCACTTACCCTCTATATCCAGTGGGAACCTCCCTGCAAAGAGAATGAAGCGAACTGGTTGCCAGCCCCCGACGGCGACATCTACCTCGTCATGCGCCTCTACTGGCCGAAGACGCTAGCGCCTTCCATACTTCCAGCGGGTTCCGGCACCTGGTCACCACCAGGCATCGTGCAGATACAGTAAACAGCTAATTTCAGCCGTGCGGTTGCGCTGCCATAACTGGAGATTTGAATTGAGCCCTTTTCTCATCGCACTGATTTCTTTTGCATGTGTATTCAGCAGCGCACTGTTGGGTCTTTACATACGGACGTTATTGCCAGAACACCACCTGAGCGATGAATCCATTGCCGTTGTAAAACTGGCGACCGGACTGATTGCGACAATGGCTGCCATGGTGCTTGGGCTATTGATCACGTCCGCCAGACTGACGTTCCAAACGACAAACACTGAACTCACTGTCAACGCGGCCAAGGTGTTTCAGTTCGACCGGACGTTAGCTCGGTACGGACCCGAAACCCAGGACATCCGTGCACAGCTCAAGCGCAACTATGCTGCCGTGATCGAGCTTGTTGCATCGCACGACAGTGCAACGATCTCGCAACTCGACAACCCGCAGGCCATCGGCCATTCGGACGCTATCAGGCAACAGATTGATGATTTGAAGCCAGACAACGATTCGCAGCGAGCGCTCAAGGCTCGTGCACAACAGATTGCCGATGAAGTGCTGGCTGCACGCTGGTTAACATTGCTACAAGCCCAAGGCTCGATTCCCGTTACGTTTCTGATCATTCTCGTCGCATGGCTATCCGTTATCTTCGGCGCGTTCGGCGTGTTTGCCCCCAAAAACGGGACGGTCATTGTCGCGTTTTTTACCTGTGCGCTTTCGGCCTCCGCGGCGATCCTGCTTATTCAAGAAATGAACAGGCCGCTCGATGGGTGGATCGGGGTATCAGTCGAACCGATGCGCGAAACACTTTCTCGTCTCGGACAGTAACCCTGAAAACGTACTCCCGGGTTTTGTGCACCTTGCGCACGACAGGTTTCCACGTGCGCAAGGTTGCTTCACCGTATTGCAGGCGCTGGATTACTGATGGGTGCCTGGTATCAGTTCAAACGCGGGGGAAAACGGGGTGATGGCCGCCATCAACTGCGCGAAGGGTTTAGGGTCGCCCTCGAAGGTGGCTTTGCCAGCCTGGACGAGTTGTTCGAAGCCGGTTTTCCTAGCCATGACGCCTTCTAGATCAGAGCGGTTAATGGTGATCGTGAGGTCGGCATTTTTCGCCTGCTGGCCTTTGATATTGGTCAGCGTCGAATTGCTCAACTCAACCACAAACTGCTCACCATTGTCCGGAGTCTTGAGGTTCAGGACGAGGTGTTGATCCGCCACTTTGCTGCCGTCCAAGGCGATGCCGAGGTATTCCAGCCACAACTCTGTGCTCATGGCGCGGATCATGTCAGGCCCGGTGGTTTKGGGCGGCACGCCCTTGGGCATGCCATGACGCAATTCATTCGCCGCGGCGAGGAAGCTGTTGCGCACGCCGGCACTTTCTTTCTGATAGCCGACTTGCTCATAAACATCCGCCAGCAGGTCCTTGGCCTTGCTGTTTTTGGGTTCGGCGTACACCAGTTTATTGAGAATCTCATAGGCTTCGTGGTACTTGCCCTGATCGAACAGGGATTTGCCCTTGGTCATGATCTTGTCTGCGCCACCCATCATTTCTACATACAGCGGTGCCGAATCTTTAGGAGACAGTGGCATCAGCGTCGCCGGGTTGCCATCCCAATAGCCCAGGTAACGGTTGATCACGGCACGGCTATTGTGCTCTTCCGAGCCGTGGTAGCTGTGAGTCGCCCAGTTGTTTTTCAGGCTATCGGGCAACTTGTAGACGTTTTGAATCTCGTTGATGGTGACGCCCTGGTTAGCGGCATGCAGGACGGCATTGTTCAGGTTGGCGTAGGCATCGCGTTGCGCGCGCATGACGTCCTGAATTCGCTCATTGCCCCAGCGTGGCCAACTGTGGGACGCGAACATGACGTCGGCCTGTTGTCCGTAACGATACAAGGCGTTGTTGATGTTCTTCGACCAAACCAGTGGATCACGGACCAGGGCTCCGCGAAGGGTGTAAATGTTATGGATCGTGCCGATAATGTTTTCAGCTGCCCAGAAGGCCTTGAATTGCGGAAACCAGGTGTTCATTTCCGCCGGCGCTTCGGTGCCGGGTGTATTTTGAAACTCCATTTCCACACCGTCGATGGTCAGGGTTTCGAAATCTTTCGAGATATAGCGATTGGGCTCAATCAGCCCTACGTTGCCATGGGAGGCATTTTTTCCGATAGCCATGTCGACATGGCCGTAGGGGCTGTGCGGCAACATCACACCATATTGGAAGAACGCACGTCGGTTCATGGCATTGCCGGCATAGACGTTTTCCGCCACGGCATGTTCCATGAAACCTTCCGGTGCGATCAAGGGGACCTTGCCACTACGCACATCGGCTTCATCGACCACGCCGCGAATACCACCGAAATGGTCGGCGTGGGAATGAGAAATCACCACCGCTACGACCGGGCGCTTGCCGAGTTTTTCATTGATGAAATCCAGGGCCGCCTTGGCGGTTTCCTTCGACAACAAGGTATCGAACACAATCCAGCCCGTATCACCCTTGACGAAGGTGATGTTGGCCAGGTCAAACCCGCGAACCTGGTAAATCTTGTCCGGAACCACCTCATACAGACCGAAGGCCATGTTCAGTTCAGCCTGACGTTGCAGGGACGGATTGATGCTGTCGTAGTCCTTGCCTWGAGTCAGGAAGTTATAACTGCCCATGTTCCAGGCCACGTTCCCGGCGTCAGCCATGATCTTGGTGTAGGTCGGTGCAGCGATGAAACCTTTTTTCGCTTCTTCAAAGTCGCGCTTGTCCGCGAATGGAAGTGCCTTGCGCACACCTTTTTGCAGGTCGATCGTGTAAGTAGACGGTGCTTTGCCCTTGCTATCGAAGTGCGCATTTTGTGTTGCGGCCGAATTTAAACTTGCGCCGTTTTCATCGGCCGCAAAAATCGCAGGACTGACGCCACTGCCAAGCGTGAATGCCAGCGCCAGATGAAGGGTCTTGTTGTTATGCATGAAAAGTTTCCTGCGCGAAAAGGGGTTACCAAAGAGCGTCAATGCCGTTGTTTGCGCACGGTTTACCTGTGTATGTGCTTCGCCAGCTTGACCCGGTCCGGCCATGAATAGCATATTCATTTGATTACGAAAAATTCCGTTTTCACGCTTTTCGATAACATAAAGGTTATGACATGACGCCACGCCGCCTACGTCAGTTTTTGGCTTTGATTGAACACGCACACTTCGGTCGGGCAGCAAAAGCACTGGGGGTTTCCCAGCCGGCATTGAGCAAAAGCATCCAGGCGCTGGAGAGCGAACTCGGGGTTACGCTGTTCGATCGACGCACAGAAGGCGTCGTGTTGACGGCGTTTGGACAGCTGCTTCGCGAGAAAAGCCAGCGCTTGTTGATGGCCGAGGGAGACCTGCGGCGTGACATCGCCTTGCTGGCGGGAGGTGATATCGGCGCACTGAAAGTTGCTTTGGGTCCCTATCCAAGCGTCACCAGCGGTTACACCGGCATCGCGCGAATGCACGCCAGGTATCCGCACATCAAGGTCACTGCGCATGTCGCCGGATGGCGTGAGGTTGCTCATCAGGTCGCCTCAGGAACGGTGGACCTGGGGATCGCTGAAATCAGCACGTTAATGGGCAGGGAGGAGTTCACCTGTGAGCTGGTGGGTGAGCATGTAGGACGCCTGTTTTGCCGCCCCGGCCATCCACTGCTGGCGAAACGTCGTTCATTGACGTTGGCGCAAACCCTCGATTATCCGTGGGTGGCCTCGCGCCTTCCGCTGCGGCTGGCCAGTCATTTGCTCCCGGCAACGCCAGGCTGTGCTGGCGCTTATGACGCGGTGACGGGTGATTTTGTACCGGCGATAGAGATAGACGTGCCGATGCAAATCGTTAGGTTCGTCGAGTCCAGTAATGCGTTGGCCTTGGGGAATTTGTCGACCTTTGAGCAGGAAATCATGGCGGGTGAAATCGTACCATTACCCATTCATGACCTCGCACTGCGTACCCGTTACGGCTTCATCTACCTCAAAGAACGCTCACTRCCACCCGCGGTAGAGGTTTACATGAAGGAAGTGAGGGCTGTGGAACAGGAAATTTGTCAGCGTGAAAGCCTTCTCGCCGCGATGAGGACGGAGTGAATTGAGCAGAACATCTGGCTGCCCCTCGTTTGCGCATCAAGCGCTGATAATTACATAATTTATTTTTTAATTACCTATTGTGTAATGTTACAGGCCAAGCTAATTTCCTGCCGCAAGCGTAATGACGTGGGAAAACAATGAAACCTTGCGCAAAAAGCCTGGTGCTCGAACTACTGGTCGCTAAAAACGGTGCTCCCTTGCAGGTCAAGGAAGCCATCGTCGCGTGCGGGCTATTCGGAATCAGTGAAAACAACGTCCGGGTCACGCTGGCACGCCTCACGATCGAAGCATTGATTGAAGGTGCGGGGCGCGGTAGTTATCAGCTGGGTCCGCAAGCCAAGGACATCTCGGCGCAGCTGTTTGGGTGGCGTAGCGTGGAGCAGCCTCTGCGGCCGTGGGACGGTAGTTACCTGATGGTCGCGTGCAACGCCTTGGGTCGCAGTGACCGCAACGTCTTGCGCCAGCGTGAACGTGCGCTGCACATGTTGGGCTTCGCGGAACTGGACAAGGATCTGTACGTGCGCCCCAACAATGTCGAGCCGGATCTCGACGCTGTACGGCGACGTTTGATCGAGCTCGGCCTGGAGCCGGCCGCCCTGGTTTTCCAGGCCACGGGCTTCGAAGACGCGCAAGCGCAGCGAATACAAAGCCTGTGGAATGGCGAGTTGCTTAACGACAGCTATCGCCGCCATTGCGAGCAACTGGAAAGCTGGACCCTTCGTGCCGAGCAACTGAAGTTGGAGGCAGCCGCACGCGAGTCTTTCATCCTCGGTCGCGAAGCCATCCGCCAGATCATCTTCGATCCCCTGCTGCCGACCCCTCTGGTCGACGTGGTGCTGCGCACCGAATTCCTTGCCTGCACCCAACGTTTTGTGGACCACGGTCACCAGATCTGGCGCACTTTTTTGCAACAGCCCTAAAGCCCCAACTGACTCATCACCCAGGCCGGCTACAGGCCTTTGATGTCGAGGATAGACATGCATAACAAAACCAAAATCAGCGATATTCTCAGCCGCGACGAAATCAAATCCTTTAGCGAACGCTCTGATGGCTGGGGCGCGTGGGCAGTGGGTTCTACCTGGGGGGTGCTGGCCCTGACCTTCATCGGTCTGGCCTGGGCTCGCGACCTTTTGCCCTGGTGGGGATTCAGCCTCGCCCTGATCCTGGGTGTGGTTATTATTGCCGGACGCCAGCTGTGCTTCGGGATTTTGCAGCACGACGCCGCGCACGGCACTTTGTTCAAGAGCAAATGGTGCAATGACGTACTGGTCGATTGGTTGTGCGCTCGGCCGATCTGGAATGAGCTGCGCAAGTACCGTCCATATCATCTGACCCATCACGCCAAAACGTCTACTGTCGACGACCCCGATCTCTGTCTGGTGGCGGGGTTGCCTACGACTCGCCGCTCATTGATGCGCAAGTGCCTGCGTGATCTTTCAGGCGTGACCGGCCTCAAGTTCCTGGTGGGACGCTTGCTGATGGATGCCGGCGTGCTGCAATGGTCGTTGACCAGCGATATCCGTCGCCTGCCCCAGGAGGGTCGCCGCTGGTGGGACTACCCGCGGACCTTCTTCAAAAACGCCAGCGGCATGCTCCTCACCAACGCCCTGCTCCTTGCCGTGTTGTGGATCAGTGGCAATGCCTGGCTATACGGCGTTTGGGTACTGGCCTATATCACCCCGTTCCCGCTGTTCATCCGCATTCGCTCCATGGCGGAACATGCCTGTCTGGAGTCAAGCCCGGACGTACTTCGCAATACCCGCACCACACGCGCCGGCTTGATCGCCCGCGCTTGCGTGGCGCCGATTCGGGTCAACTTTCACATCGAGCATCATCTGATGGCCTCGGTACCGTATTTTCGCCTGCCGAAATTGCATGCACTTTTGCGACAGCGCGGCATCGTGCCGGAGCCACCCACCTACCTGCAGATGCTCAAGCGCGTGAGCCTGCGGGTTAACGATGTCTGACTGATAAACCGGGGCGTCCAGGGATTTTTGGGGGGACTACAAAAGTAGAGGTTCAAGAATGCGACACCGCATTAATGAGCTATACCCAATACGTCCCCCCATGCACTTCTTCCATTACTGGAGATTGGCAATGAAATTCTACACTCCTCTGGCAGCGCTGTTGGTCACCGCAAGTCTCTTTGGCTGCACCAGCTCATCAAACCACTCGATGAACCTTCCTCTGACAGCGACCCACGCCAATCCCGGGAAGATAGCTACTACGTCGTTGACTAGCGTGGGCGATCAAACCAATTTCGACTTCTACATCACAGGTGTTCCAGTCGGAACCATCATGCCCCCGCGCATCTTCACCTTCATCAACAAAGGCAGCTGCCAGCAACCCGGGCCAGTCGCCTATGCATTGAACGACAAGGTCAATACTGAACCCAATGCGGGAACCGGTGGGTGGACCTTTTACAGAAGCGCGCCGATCAAAATGCAAGACCTGCTTGCCGGCAATTACTCCGTTCTTCTGCGTACCTCACCCGAGGATGGCAACACCGATATTTTCTGCGGCAATGTCGCGCAAGCGACTAAATGATTTGCTCTGGATAGTGGAGCGACCTCATCAGAGGTCGCCAGTCCCAAGCAACTGACGACGCCTGGCTCCTGGCGACAGGGAAAACCAGCGCCGGCAAGCGCGATTGAACACGCTCTGTTCGCTAAAGCCAAGTAGACCGGCGACCTGGGACATCGGCATGTGCCTTTCCGCCAGATAGTGGTCGGCACGTTCGCGGCGAAGGGCCTCAACCACTTCATCGAAACTTCGCCCCTCCTCCGCCAACCGTCGTTGCAACATGCGCACGTGCATACCGAGTTGCTCGGCAATCAATGGCAAACGGCAACGCTGTATCGGCATCATGCGCAAGACCAGGCGTTCAACTTGATTGACGACACTCGATGTCGCTTGCAAGTCGAACTGGTTGAAATACTCCTCCAGTGCGTGATGCAAGTAGGGGGCATGTTGCTCGAGTGGCTGACTCAGTTGTTCGTCGCGCAAAACCAGTGCGTTGCAGGATTGGCCCGTGTACACCGTCGTTTTGAAATAGCGCCGGTAAGTCTGCGCAGGAGCGAGATGACTGGCTAATAGAACCGACTGGGCAACGAAGTTATCGCCATACAGCAACTTCATACCGTTATGCGCGACACCCATTGCCAGCTCCACCATTTGCCGTCGCGGGCTCGGTCCGGAGAGTCGGATATCGATCACCAGACGCGGAGCCCGGGCCTCACTCAGGTCGAGATCAAGCTGGATGCCGGGGCTGTGGTAACCGATAAAACGGATGACTTGCGCCAACGCCTCTCCCGCCGTTGCACACGTTCGAGCGATCACCGCAATCGGCCCGAGTACATGCAAGTCCTGATACTCGGCCATGCGCAGACCAAAATCGGGGCACTCCAGCTCCCGCGCGGCAAACTCCAACAGCCCTACCAACGAACGCAGCGGCACGCGCGCGTCCTCGTCCTTCAGCAAGTCCGGATTGATGCGGAAGCGTTCAAGCATCAGGTCAGCTTGTCCGCCTAGCTGGCTCGTCACTTCACGGAACCCGGTAAACGATGTTGTTCTGATCAAAGAAGTCATGTCGTCAAAGATCAAATAAATGTCATCAAAGGTCAATAGTTTTCTATATGTTTCAGCCAACAATCCATCCCACGTATCCACTGTTGCTTCCTTGTGAAGCAGCCCCTGTTCGCTCATCGGGATCATGCTGTGATGGAATTCGACTACGTAATCATCGGCGCCGGCTCAGCCGGCTGCGTCCTGGCTAATCGCCTGAGTTCAAATCCCAATGTCACGGTGTGTTTGCTGGAGGCCGGTCCGGAAGACCGCTCGCCGCTGATCCATGCACCCGTGGGCGTCGCTGCGATTCTGCCGAGCCGACATGTCAATTGGGCATTCCAGACAGTACCGCAACGTGGCCTGAACGGACGTTGTGGCTATCAGCCGCGCGGCAAGGTGTTGGGTGGCAGCAGCTCAATCAACGGCATGGTGTATATCCGCGGTCATCACAGCGACTTTGACGACTGGCAGGCCCTGGGCAATCAGGGATGGTCGTTCGCCGACGTGCTGCCGTACTTTCGCAAGAGTGAAATGAACCACCGCGGAACCTGCGACTATCACGGCGCAGATGGCGAACTCTACGTCGGCAAGAACCCGATACATCCGGCTACCCAAGCCTTTATCGAGGCGGGGCAGATGGTCGGACACCGGCATAACCCCGACTTCAACGGCATCGACCAGGAAGGCATCGGTCAGTATGACGTGACCATCCGCGATGGTCGGCGCTGGAGCACGGCGACGGCTTTCCTCAAACCGATTCGACATACCCGCAAAAATCTCACCGTACTGACCTCGGTCGCCGCCGAGCGCATCGTATTGGAAGGCAAGAAAGCCATCGGCGTGGAACTGCGCATCAAGGGCAACCGCCAGACCATCAAGGCCCGCCAGGAAGTACTGCTCAGTGCCGGATGCTTTGGCAGCCCGCACTTGTTGATGCTTTCGGGGATCGGCCCGCAAGCGGAACTCAAGCCACAGGGCATACCGGTGCAGCACGAACTTCCCGGTGTCGGGCAGAACCTGCGAGACCATCCGGATGTCGTGCTCAGCTACAAGAGCCACGACACATCCTTGATGGGCGTCTCCCTGCGCGGCAGCCCGAAGATGGGCAAGGCGTTGATCGACTATGTCCGGCATCGACGCGGCCCTTTCGTCAGCAACTTCGCCGAAGGTGGCGCGTTCCTGAAAACCGATGCCAGCCTTGCTCGCCCGGATATCCAGTTGCATTCGGTGATCGCGATGATTGACGACCACAACCGCAAGCTGCATTGGGGCCATGGTTTCAGTTGCCACGTCTGCGTGTTGCGCCCCAAGAGCGTCGGCAGCGTCGGTCTGCAATCGAATGACCCGAGCGCCCCACCGCGT
>NZ_JBFUKU010000144.1:0-14046 GCF_056400685.1 Pseudomonas sp. P5_A12
GCTCCGATGGGAGAGCGCTAGGAGATAGTCCCCTTCTAGTGTCAAATTTATTGAAGATGGTGAACTGCTCTATCAAGACCTCATCATTTGCGACCGCCTTCCAAAATTCTCTTCGAAACGCTTTGAAGCTCGAAAACTCCCTCCCTCGTAGTTTATCTGCGACCTGCATCGGGATCGGCGCACCTCCCAACATCGAGGCCGTACCCAACCAATTTCCCGAAATCGACTGTCCAGAACCACTGGCAACACCGGGTTCGTTCCGTCGATCCCTGAACATTGTAAAAATCGGGGGGATACCCGACTCAGCCGGGAAGACGGTAATAAACCCACCAAAGCTGTACAAATCCAGTACTGGAAACTCATCCAACCTTCCTTCCAGGGCGGTTGGGGTAGTGCCGTCATAAACGGCAATGTTCTGCTCGCTTGCGGGGAGGGTGGTTGACGCGTTGTTCGGCTTGACGATAGGCGTCCAGGTCATGCCGATGGACGGGGCATCCGGGTTGTAAGACCTGTATGCATTAGCGGCTGGATCGAAAGTGGCGAGTCGCACCGGGACGTTGCCAGGTATCGATGTATCGTTTGTGGCAGCGACAACGAACTCGGTTATGTTCCCCACTGATCTGGAGCCGATCGCTACCGGCAGCCTGACCTCTCCATCGACCTGGGCTACTGCATACAGGTCATCAAGATTGCCCTGTGCGAGATCCGAGAGCGGGATGCTTAAGGCGTGGAGCTCGTTGGGCTGGAACTCGGTGAGAGCGAGGTTCCAGGTATGGAAGTCGTCGGGGACAAGATCCGAAAGCGGGGTGCTCAACTGACGTCTTTCACCGTCAGCCAGCGGCGAAGGGAACAGTAGCGCCGCAAATCCGACCAGTACGGCGCTTGCCGCGGCGGTGCCCGCTGTTGTTACTGCGGCAACTGCGGTGTGCAGTGCGGACCTGACGGCTTGGGTTGTCACTACGCCAGTGGCGAGGCGCCCCGAGGCCAAGGTGAACACCGGCCCCGCTGCGGCAGACCGGCCTGATACGGGAAACGGCCGACTCGCTTTGGCGGCTTCCCAAGCTTTGAACATCGCAACCATCGCTCTGAATCGTTCGAGCTCTTGCGCATGTTTTTTGGCTTCGGCTTCCTTCCTTTCTTTTTCCTCCTGTTCTTCGCGTGCCTTTTCTTCCTGCCGTTTGACCTCGGCTTGTGCTTCGAGAAGCGCCCGTTCCGCAGCGACCTGCCGGGCTGCCGCTTCTGCTGCAATCCGCGCCTGCTCAACCGCCAATTGCCGTGCGCTTTCCAATGCGGCCAGTCTTGCTTGGTCTCGAGCCTGTGCTTCCGCCACTCGCCGCGCGTTCTCCAAAGCGGCAAGTCGCGCCTGCTCTTGAGCTCTTGCCGCAGCCTCTTCATTTACGCGCGCCAATTCAGCCGCCACTCGATGAGCTGCGCGCTGCGCTTCTAGCTGTCGTTGTTCTTGCGCTTGAGCAGCGGCAAGAAGGTTCTGCACGTGTATTTGTTGGGCATGTAAAAGTTGAATTTGATCTGTTAGAAAATTTGCAGAGTAAGCGGCTTTATAGGAGGCCACCCACCTTGCATAAACGGGCCCGTGAGGTGTTACAGGTCTTTCAAGCGTTTGTGCTTTGGCTAAATAATCACCAATTGTTTTGCCGATTGGGCTGTGTCCATAGAAGGAATTAGCTACTGAGGTTTGAGTGTGTAGTTCGGCTGTTCTTTGTTGGATTAATATATTTCTGATGTTGAGTTCGTGTTGATATGCTTGTGTTGGACTCGTTATTGATGCCGGATATTGAACTCTCAGGTTTGCCAAGTCGATTTCTGTCGATCCTGGCAAGTTTTGAAGTTTTACACTGTGTTCATTCTTTACGGAGTTCTCCGTAACTTTGATGTTGTCGCGGGTTTCGCGCCGAAGTCCTTCGTTTAACGTGAGGCCGGAGCCAATTCCGGGGCGTGTCGGCGGCACTCGGAATCCGCCGCCTTTCGGATCTGTTCCAGGCTTCGGCTGTGCACCAACATAAGTGGTCGGCAAGTAAACTGTGCCAAGCTCTCCGATAACATGTGATACCGGTAAATCATGTGGGGGACCTTGCTTCTCTGACATGTTGTTCTTCCATAAGTGGTTGTTGCTCGCTGAAAAAAGCTTATGTCAGAGGTGAAAATATTGGGTCTGTGAAGCGTGTAGGCACTTTCTTTTTAGGTGGTAAGTAGTTGTTACATTTTTCCGGATCGAACGATTTATCCCGCGTTAAATTCAGAAAGTTCTTTTTGTCTTGCCCATAAAAAAGGCCGCTGCAAACGCAGCGGCCAAAGTAAGACGTTGGATCAGGAGCTACAAATCAACGTCAGAGAACACCGGGCGATCAATCGATAGAGCGTCGATTCATCTGAAATCTGTCGCCAATGGCGTGGAATGATCACTCACCATCGCTTCGTGCTAACCGGCTGTTCACCGTGAAAGCCCGGCAAGAATAAGTCGCTTGGCCCAAAGGAAAAATAGCGATTCACGACATGCAGTTTTGCAGTCTGGGCAACAGTCCAGGGTTGTCAGGACCTGTAGCAGCTGCCGAGCAACRCGAGGCTGCGTCCGGCTGCGCAGCAGTCGTAAACCTTCCCCCACGAAATCTCTTGAAAATCGCAGGGCAATTGACGACTGCTGCGCAGCCGGACGCAGCCTCGYGTTGCTCGGCAGCTGCTACAAGTCGGATTTAACCTCACCCATGCATCTGACTGATAACCCGCCATCCAGCCCATCCATACCCCGCGCAAACCCGCGTCCTGTCTGGCCATTCATCCTTTAGAGGTACTCCACGAATACCTCCTTGGTGCGCTTATCGCTCCCGGGTTGCGGCAGTAGGGTGGGGCCTTCTGTCACTCACCGGGGAAGACGCATGACAAAAACAACAATGCGCGCCATCTTCACACCGCACTCGCTGGTCGCTGCGGTTGCCTTGGGTTGCTGTGCCCAGGCGCAGGCTGTTTCATTCAATATCGGGGAGATCGAGGGGACGTTTGACTCCTCACTTTCCGTCGGCGCGAGTTGGGGCATGCGCGATGCCAAAGATGCTTTGGTGGGCACTGTCAACGGCGGGACCGGGCAGTCATCGACCGGTGATGACGGGCGCCAGAACTTCGAGAAGGGCGAAACCTTCTCCAAGATCTTCAAAGGCATCCACGACCTCGAACTGAAGTATGGCGACACCGGTGTGTTCGTGCGCGGCAAGTACTGGTACGACTTCGAGTTGCAGGACGAAACCCGCCCGTTCAAGCCAATCAGTGACAACGGCCGTAAGGAAGGCGCCAAATCCTCTGGCGGGCAAATCCTCGACGCCTTCGTTTATCACAACTATGCCATCGCCGACCTTCCGGGCAGCGTGCGCGCCGGTAAGCAAGTGGTGAGCTGGGGTGAAAGTACCTTCATCGGCAACTCGATCAACAGCATCAACCCGGTGGACGTTTCTGCGTTTCGACGTCCGGGGGCCGAAATCAAGGAAGGCCTGATTCCGGTGAACATGCTGTACGTCTCCCAAGGCCTGACGGATCAGCTCTCGGTCGACGGGTTCTACCAACTGGAGTGGGACCAGACTGTTGTCGACAACTGCGGCACCTTCTTCGCTGTCGACGTAGTGGCGGATGGTTGCAACAACAATTACACCGTCGGCAGTCCCGCGATTGCTCCGTTGGCGCCGGTGGCCGCAGCGTTCGGCCAGCCGATTCTGGTTACCCGCGAAGGTGTGGTCGTTCCCCGTGGCGGCGACCGCGATGCGCGGGATTCCGGACAGTGGGGTACCRCCTTGCGCTGGCTCGGTGATGACACCGAGTACGGCCTGTATTTCATGAACTACCACAGCCGCACACCGAATGTCGGCACCGTCACGGCCGGCGCGTCGACACTGGCCAGCCTGCCGGGCATGGTCGCCGTTGCCAACCGTCTGGCACCGGGTAGCGGTGCGGGTCTGGCCCAAAGTGTGATGCTGGGTCGTGGTCAGTATTACCTCGATTACCCGGAAGACATTCAACTCTACGGCGCCAGTTTCTCCACCACCTTGCCGACGGGCACCGCGTGGAGCGGGGAGATCAGCTATCGCCCCAACGCACCGGTGCAGGTCAGTACCAACGACCTGACCCTGGCCTTGATCAACCCGATTGCCGGCGGTGCCGCATCGCCCATCGTCACGACACCGGGTGGCGACAACAAAGGCTATCGCCGCAAGGAAGTCACGCAAATCCAGAGCACCATGACGCAGTTCTTCGACCAGGTGCTGGGCGCTCAACGCCTGACCATTGTCGGTGAAGCGGCAGCGGTATTCGTCGGTGGTCTGGAGCCGCGCAGCGAACTGCGTTATGGCCGCGACTCGGTCTACGGCCAGTACGGCTTCGCCGGCGACACCGAAGGTTTCGTGACCTCTACCTCCTGGGGCTACCGCGCCCGGGCAATTCTTGACTACGCCAACGTGATTGGCGGGGTCAACCTCAAACCCAACTTGTCGTGGTCACACGACGTCGCCGGCTACGCCCCCAACGGGGTGTTCAACAAAGGCTCCAAGGCGGTCAGCGCGGGCGTCGATGCCGACTACCGCAATACCTATACCGCAAGCCTGAGTTACACCGACTTCTTTGGCGGTAACTACAACGTCCTCGAAGACCGCGACTTCGTGGCGCTGAGCTTCGGCGTGAACTTCTGATCTGGCTGAGAAGGATAATTTCAATGCGTAAGATGATTTTGCAATGCGGCGCCCTGGCCCTGAGCTTGCTGGCTGTCAACGTGATGGCGGCGGTCTCGCCGGATGAAGCGAACMAACTCGGCACCAGCCTCACACCGCTGGGCGCCGAAAAGGCTGGCAATGCCAACGGCTCGATCCCCGCCTGGACCGGTGGTCTCCCGAAAAACGCCGCCCCGGTGGACAGCAAAGGCTTCCTGTCTGACCCGTTCGCCAGCGAAAAACCGCTGTTTGTCATCACCGCCGCGAACGTCGACAAGTACAAGGACAAGTTATCGGACGGTCAGGTGGCGATGTTCAAGCGTTACCCGCAAACCTACAAGATCCCGGTTTACCCGACTCATCGCACTGTGGCCGTGCCGCCGGAAATCTACGAGTCGGCCAAGCGCAGCGCGCTGAATACGTCCACCATCAACGACGGTAACGGCCTGACGGGTTTCACGGGCGAACGTTACTACGCGTTCCCGATTCCCAAGAACGGCGTCGAAGTGTTGTGGAACCACATCACCCGTTACCACGGTGGCAACATCAAACGCATCATCACCCAAGTGACCCCGCAAACGAACGGCAGCTACACGCCGATCCGCTTCGAGGAAGAAATCTCCGTCCCGGAACTGATTAAGGATCTGGACGCGGACAAAGCTGCCAACGTGTTGACCTTCTTCAAACAGTCGGTCACCGCGCCGGCGCGTCTGGCGGGTAACGTGCTGCTGGTGCACGAAACCCTCGATCAGGTGAAGGAACCGCGTCTGGCGTGGATCTACAACGCCGGGCAGCGTCGTGTACGTCGCGCCCCGCAAGTGGCCTATGACGGACCGGGTACCGCATCTGACGGTTTGCGCACCTCCGACAACTTCGACCTGTTCTCCGGTGCACCGGATCGTTACGACTGGAAACTGGTCGGCAAGAAGGAAATGTACATCCCGTACAACAGCTACAAACTCGACTCGCCGAGCCTCAAATACGACGACATAGTCAAGGCCGGCCATATCAATCAGGACCTGACCCGTTATGAGCTGCACCGTGTCTGGGAAGTGATCGGTACGGTCAAGCCGAGCGAGCGCCATATCTACGCCAAGCGCCACATGTACATCGACGAAGACAGCTGGCAAGCAGCGCTGGTGGATCACTACGACGGTCGCGGTCAATTGTGGCGAGTGGCTGAGGGGCATTCTGAGTACGTCTACGATCACCAGGCTCAGGCTTATACGCTGGAAGCGCTCTACGACATTATTGCCGGTCGATACATCGCGCTTGGAATGAAGAACGAAGAGAAACACAGTTACCAGTTTGGCTTCGTAGCCAAGGCTGCCGACTTCACGCCATCGGCGTTGCGTGCCGAGGGTGTCCGGTAAGGAGGTCGATACAGACGCAGGGCAAAAGGCGACCGGGTGGTCGCCTTTTTTTATGGGCGCCAATCAGCGTCCTGAATACTTCTCAACAAGCGGGTTAGACAGGTCTAGGGTTGCCCCACAATTATAAAAAGGCACCCCGCAATGACCGCCATGACTCTATGTCTGGAACGATCTGGATTTTTGCCCCGTCTTTCTTCGCATCACCTGTCGCGTGATCGCTTGAGCGAGCCGTTGCTGGCATCGACCGCGCGGGTGAAATTGATCTGCGCTCCTGCCGGCAGTGGCAAGTCGGCGCTGCTCGCCGACTGCCTGTTGCAGGCACCGCCGCAGTGCCGGGTGTGCTGGTTGCCGCTGTCGGGTGTCGCCATGAGCGTGGAGGACTTTCGCCAGCGTCTGGYGGAGTCGCTGGGGCTGGCGTCTTCGGAGGAGGCCGCGATGCTGCGCGCGCTGGCTCGTTTGCAATCGCCAACCTGGCTGTTTCTTGACGATTATTGCCGCGTGCCAAACCCGGAACTCGACCTGCTGCTCGATCGCATGCTAGCCATCAGCAGCCCGATGTTGACCTGGTGGCTGGGGACCCGCCGTCGCCCGCAATGCAATTGGCCGCGGTTGTTGCTCGATGACGAACTGTTCGAATGTGAGTGCTCCACGCTGGCCTTCAATCAAACTGAAATCGCCTCGCTGTTACAGCACCTGACGCCGGCCGRTGCCCACACCGCCGCCAGCAAGATTATCCAGCACAGCGGCGGCTGGTGCGCCGGGGTTCGCGTGGCGCTGCTGCAAAAGTGCGACTGGTCACGCAACGACGCGCTGCACGGTCGAGCGGACACGTTGCTCGATTACCTTGAACATGAACTGTTCACCTCCCTGACCCCGGAATTGACCGAGGTCTGGCGGGTGCTCGCGCATTTGCCACGATTCAATGCACGGCTGTGCGATCACCTGTTTGGCGCGGGTGAGGGTGCGCAATGCCTCAAGACCTTGCAGGAGCTGGGGTGCTTTATCGAACCCTGGCAAGATTCCACCGACTGGCTACAGATTTTCCCGCCGCTTACGCATTTGATGCGCGATGAACAATGGCCTGCCGGGCGCTCTTGGCATCGTCGTGCCTGCCAGTGGTTCGCCACTGAACTGGACTGGAAAGCGGCCTTTGAACAGGCGTTGCTGGCTGAAGAATTCGAAGTCGCCGTGAGTTTGTTGCAGCACTTCAGTTTCGAGCACTTGTTCGAGGAACAGACCGTCGTGCTGTTGTTGCGTTTGTATGAGCATCAAGGCGAAGAGCTTATGTTCGGCTCACCACAACTGGTCGGCTTGATCACGGCAGCCTCGTTGTTTGCCGGGCGATTCGAGCAAGCCGCCGAATGCATCGAACAGTTGTCGCGTTTCACTCCGCAGCCGTCGGCGATTTTGCAGCGCCAGCTGGTTGCACGGTGGCAGGCGCAACAGGGGTGGTTACTGCATTTGCAGGGGCGGATGGACGCTTCGCGCGCACATTTTCTCGATGCGTTGAACGACCTCGGCCCCGAGCTCTGGACGGTGCGTGTGATGTGCTTGTCGGGATTGACTCAGCAGGCATTGTTGCGGGGCGAGCTTGACGTCGCGCAGGCGATGAATCGTGACGCCCTGTGCCTGGCGCGTGCACAAGGATCGCTGGTTTTTGAAGGGCTCCTGGAACTCGATCATGCGCAGTTGCTTGAACAGCGTGGCGCTCCACGGCGCGCGGAAAGTCTGCTCGCGAATATCCATGAGCTGTTGAGTCAGCATTCGGAGCGACCTGTCCCGTTGCTGGGGCGAATCGCATTGCGTCGTGGTCGGCTGGCCCTAAGCCAGGGACAAGATGAGCGTGCCGCCGAATTCTTTCAGTCCGGCCTGGTGGACTGCCTGCGCAGCCACGATAAACGCGTGCTTTACGGCTTTCTGGGTCTGGCACAATTGGCGGCTAATCAGGGCGATTATGGGCAAGCCTTTGTCCGCCTGCGCGATGCCGAGCGATTGATGCAACAGCGGCAGATTCCGGACACTGTTTACAGGGGCGTTCTGCTGCAAGTCAGCAGTCATTTCTGGTTGCAACAGGGGCGCGCCGAACTCGCGTGCGAAGCCTTGAGCCGGGTGCTCAAGCACTATCGCGGGCCGCAGGCGCGGCAGGCGCCTCCGGCCACACTAGAGCTGATTCCGCGCATCGAATATTTGTTGATCATCGCCAGGGCTCGGTCAGAGCCGGATGCAATCGATGCTGCGGCACATCTTGAACTAATGATGAACCAGGCGCAGGCCCGTGGAATGTGGGCACTCACCACCGAATTGCAATTGGCCTTGGCCGAAGTGCTGTGGCTTGACGGTCAAACCGCGAAGGCTATCGATATGTTGCAGAAGGGTTTGCGTAACGTTGCGCGGTATCAGGCACCCCAAGTATTAAATGAGTTGCGCCAGCGTCAGCCGTTATTGTTGTTGGATGAACAGGAAACTCTCTTGTCTTGCAACCAAATGTGCAGTCGCACGGATGCAACGGAAACATTAAGTCAACGCGAGCTGCAAGTACTGAAGCTGATTGCGCTTGGTCATTCAAATCAAGAAGTTGCCGACTCGCTATTTATCTCATTACATACTGTTAAAACCCACACCCGGCGCATACATGGAAAGTTACGGGTTGAACGCAGAACGCAGGCGGTGGCTAAGGCTAAGTTGCTGGGGTTGTGGGATTGAAAATAGCTCAAGACAAACAGTGCGTGTGATGTAAAGACTTTGGTGTTGCATGCGGTTTCGGTTGTGATGGTTGGTATTGTTTAATTGCTTTGGTGTTGTGTTGTCCTGGATTAGTTTGATTGGGCGAGGTCCTCGCTTTGTTATCTATATTACTAAGGGCAACACGATGAATATGATGAACAAGTATCTACCCATTGATAACGGCGATCGTCCGCAATGGCTTGGGCGTGCCAGTATTAATGAACAATTCCACTTTGATGAACTGGAAAAACAGTTGATTGCAAGCCAGGCCGAATTGGATAAACAACTGGGAGCACACGCCAGTCTGCAGACCTACGCGAAAAGCATTGCCAGTCAGTTGCTGCAACTGGAATTTGGCAGCACGCTGGATCCCGACCACCTGATGACCACCAGCCGTTACATCTTCGATGTGGCCGGGAGCCGGGTCGAGCAGGAGGACAAACGCTCTCTGACGGATTTGCTGCTGTGTGGACTGCATGAGGAAGGTTGGCGGGGGTGGATCACCTTTGTCGGTGAGGATCTTCCTTCCGGATTGAACCAGCAATGGTTGGAGAAAGTGCTGACGGAAGACGTGCGCGCTGCCTATGGCGCTGAGCTTCGGGCTATGTTCCAGCGCAGTGAGGTGCTTGCCGCCATGACACGTGTCACGCGGCATCAATTGCTGCTGAGTGCCTTTGGCGCGAAGCTCCAGGGGCATCTCGGCGACGACAGTCTTCAACGAGTTCAACGTGCGGTGGACGGGGATGCGACCCTCATGATCGCGCCATTGCAACTGCGCGACGATACCCGTCCACTCCTGGAACTGCTGACCATCGGCAGCCAAAATCCCAGCGGGGACGATTGGCTTCTGTATGCACCGGATTCGCCGGGTGGGCAGGACTGGTACGAACTGCCCTCCCTCAGGCGACTGAGTCTTGATATCGGTGGATGGACGCAAATGCCAGAAGGGCGCGACTATCTGCTCTGGCGCTCCCATGCCGTGGATCGCGAGGCAGTCAGCGGTTATCTGAAACAGGTCTTCAAACTGCCCAGTCTGTGGCGAGGTGTGGCGCTCGCGCCTACCCCTTACTCAGGGTCCGAAATTCTGAATCCGATTGTTTACAACCATCGGGCCTGGCTCATGGTGCAGGAAGAAAATCACATTCCCTATGGTTATCGCACCGCGACCGATCAGCAACGCCAGAATTTTACCCGGATCAATTGCGAACTCCGCGCACTCAAAACAATTGAAGTACGCGAGGGTGGTTTTGTCAGCTATGAGCGTTTTTGCCATCAACTGATCAAGCAAGGAGTAGAAGAACACCTTCTGAGTAAAGGCGAGCGTGTTGAGATCAACCCAGATCAGATTTATGTGGAAATTACGCTGGCACAAAGGATGACGCTGACGCAGTTAATTGTCGGCGAAGTGGTGTTTTACGCGGAGAACGAAAAGTCCCATTACCCGCGTTTTACTGTGGAGGCTGGCCACCCGCCTATCAGTAATCTCCATATCAACGATCTCGCCTTACACTCGAGAGTGTTGCGTCCGGGCGAAAAGTACATCGACATGTTGCGGACAAATTACATCGACCGCTCCAAAGGCTATTTCAAGCAGCAGTTATCCATGGCGATCATGCAACGCCAGATGCGCGTGGCAATCATGCAGGCGCTGTTCACAGGTCGAGTGACCAAGGCACACTTCGAGCAGCTGGTGAAGGTCGTCGAGGCGTTCGATCAACCGCAAGAGACCAGTCCTTCGGGCGAGGCGCCTGGCGATGTGCGTCACAGTGCGCTGTTCAAACTGCATCTAAGGGGTCGTCTTGTTGTCGGGGCGTTTGTCTTCAGGCTGCATGTTGCGGGGAAGATCGAGGAATATCTGTATACGCCCGATGCTCCGGATGGCTGCGAACTGCGGCCGTTCAAGGACTTCGTGAGCGCGGTGAAAACCCGCGGCCTTGGCGACTACTTCTATGATCGGGTGTTTGGGAAATATCAGCCACAGGCTGGTGCATATCTGACGGGTCTTGAGCAGCAGGCCAACTTCACCGAGGCGCCGACACTGGAGCGTAATAGTCGCGTCACAGATTTGTACTGGTGCTATTACGACGTGTTGACCAAGGTCATTTCCGATGTCGACGAGAAAACGCAAACCCTTGAAGAGATTATCACGGGCCTGGTTTACAACGCTGTGGTATCGGCGGTGAGTGTCATCGCCATTGTTTACGCCCCCGTCGGTATCGCATTGAGCGTCGCCTTGCTTACTCAGAATTTGGTGCAAGGTGTTCATGCCTATACCGAGGGCAATCGATCCAAAGCTCTGAACCATTTCAAAAATGCTGTGATTGAGTTGGCGGTCCTGGGCAAGGCAGGTCTGGGGAAATCGGGGGCCACTGCAGTACAGAAAAACCTGATCGGTTTGCTGGGTGATGTGTATACCGTGGAAAAACTGTTTGCTGAAATATCCGGGCAGCCCCGATTGCATGAGCGGGCGCTGGAGGTCATTCAGGAAATTCTCGACGACCCGGAGAGCATCACCAGCAAAACCACCATCAGGTAAGGGTAATGACTGAGCGTTGATGTCGCGTCTGGCTCAGCGACTGACCTCGTCGGCTTGATACCCCATCCGCCAACTTACGGCCCGTGTCGCCGCTAGCAAACGCTGCGCCGCCGGGCCGTTTTCGTCGGCGTGAAACAACGAGGTCGGGCCGACAATGGTCATGACCGCCGCTACGTTCCCGACCGCATTGAACACGGGGGCCGACAATGCGTCGACACCGGGCATCAGCAAACCATGCACATGGTGCAGGCCGCGTTCGCGGATCTGTTCGCACAACGCCGCATAGGCTTGATCGTCCGCCAGCGCATGGGCGGTTGCGGTTTGCAGTTCCTGCTCGCGCAAGTCCACGGTTTCCCGTTTCGGCAGAAATGCACCGAACACCAGGCCGGTAGATGAACTGAGCAACGGCAACACCGACCCCAATTGCGTCACCACCGTCACCGCGCGCACGGCAGGTTCGATGTGTACCACGGTCGCACCCTGATTGCCCCATACCGCCAGAAAGCAGGTTTCGTTCAGTTCATCGCGCAGCTCGGCCAAGGGCAGGGCGGCGACTTTCAGCACGTCCATACTGTTGAGTGCAGCCAGCCCCACGCGCAATGCTTCACGGCCCAGACCGTAGTGGTTGGTGGCGGTGTTTTGCTCGGCAAAACCACTGGCGATCAGCGCCTGCAAATAGCGGTGAACCTTGCTCGCCGGCATCTGCACGTGTTCGGCCAGGCGCGAAAGCGAGGTAGAGGGCGACAACTCGGCCAAGGCCTTGAGAATGTCGGTGCCGACTTCGGCCGAGCGGACTTTTTGCTTGTCGTTGTTGCGCGGCGTTTCCATGGAGGCGGTCTGATCCCGGGACGAATGGGCGTCTTTATAGCTTGACGGTCAATACCAATCAAATTACGTTATGCGTAATCAGATTACGATAAAAATAACCCGGGCGTGCCGAACCTCTGCAACAGAGCGACAGGTCATCGCCTTCTCCCTGTTCAGGAGGCTCCATGAACCCTGATTCAACCGCGCCAGCGCTGGCTTATCAGTCTGGCTTCGGCAACGAGTTCAGCAGTGAAGCGTTGCCCGGCGCATTGCCCGTCGGCCAGAACTCCCCGCAAAAAGCCCCGTATGGCCTCTACACCGAATTGTTCTCCGGCACCGCGTTTACCATGGCCCGCAGTGAAGCGCGGCGTACCTGGATGTACCGCATTCAGCCATCGGCCAACCACCCGGCGTTCGTCAAACTGGATCGGCAACTGGCCGGCGGCCCATTAGGTGAAGTAACCCCGAACCGCCTGCGCTGGAATCCGTTGGACATCCCGAGCGAGCCGACCGATTTCATCGACGGTCTGGTGAGCATGGCCGCCAACTCGGGGGCGGAAAAACCGACCGGAATCAGCATCCATAGCTATCGCGCCAACCGCTCCATGGAGCGGGTGTTCTTCAACGCCGATGGCGAACTGCTGCTGGTGCCGGAGCTCGGCCGTTTGCGCATCGCCACCGAACTCGGCGTGCTGGAGCTGGAGCCGCTGGAAATCGCCGTGCTGCCACGCGGGCTGAAATTCCGCGTCGAGCTGCTCGACCCTCAAGCGCGCGGTTACGTCGCCGAGAACCACGGCGCACCGCTGCGTCTGCCAGACTTGGGGCCGATCGGCAGCAACGGCCTGGCCAATCCACGGGATTTCCTGACGCCGGTTGCGCATTACGAACACCTCAAACAACCGACCACGCTGGTGCAGAAATTCCTTGGCCAGTTGTGGGGCTGCGAGCTCGATCATTCGCCGCTCAACGTGGTCGCCTGGCACGGCAATAACGTGCCGTACAAATATGACCTGCGCCGTTTCAACACCATCGGCACGGTCAGTTTCGATCACCCGGACCCGTCGATTTTCACCGTCCTGACCTCGCCAACCAGCGTGCATGGCCTGGCCAATCTGGACTTTGTGATCTTCCCGCCCCGCTGGATGGTCGCCGAGAAGACTTTCCGTCCACCGTGGTTCCACCGCAACCTGATGAACGAATTTATGGGCCTGATCAAGGGCGAGTACGATGCCAAGGCCGAAGGCTTCGTGCCCGGTGGCGCGTCCTTGCACAGTTGTATGAGCGCWCATGGCCCTGATGGCGAAACCTGCACCAAGGCGATCAACGCGGAACTGGCACCGGCGAAAATCGACAACACCATGGCCTTCATGTTCGAGACCAGCCAGGTATTGCGCCCGAGCCGTTTCGCACTGGATTGCCCGCAACTGCAAACTAATTACGATGCTTGCTGGGCCACGTTGCCCGCCACTTTCGACCCGACCCGGAGATAACCCATGACTCAGACAACCATCACTCGTAGCTGGGTTGCCTCCGCCAACGGCCATGCCGATTTCCCGCTGCAAAACCTGCCATTGGGTGTGTTCAGCGTAAACGGCTCTGCCCCGCGCAGCGGCGTGGCGATTGGCGAGCATATTTTTGATCTGGAAGCAGCACTGGAAGCGGGCCTGTTCGATGGCGCCGCTCGTACCGCTGTTGAAGCGACCCGTGGCGGTCAGTTGAATGCGTACTTCGAGCTGGGCCGCGATGCTCGTGTTGCCCTGCGTGAGCGCTTGATCGAGCTGTTCAAAGAAGGCAGCACCCTGCACGGCAAGATCGAAGCCCAAGGCGCAAAACTGCTGCCATTGGCGGCCGATTGCACGATGCACCTGCCAGCGAAAATCAACGATTACACCGACTTCTACGT
>NZ_JBFUKU010000145.1:0-14043 GCF_056400685.1 Pseudomonas sp. P5_A12
GCATTACGTCCTGCCTCATCGGCGAGAGGAGCGCATCTACCCCCGGGCTATCAGGCTCAAATCCCCGAAGTATCCGATCAGAAAGAAAAATGCCAGTCAGCTTAACTGACTGGCATTAGCCTCATCGGCCGGGTTTTTTATGTACTCATCAGGCAATCAACAGCAGCGCGTCTGTCCGTTCCCGCCCCCGTAACGGGCTTCCTGGCGTTCGCGGAAGAACACCTCGTAGCTCATCACCGGTTTGTCCGGGTGCTTGTTCTGCATGTGCTCGACGTAGGTGTCGTAATCCGGCATGCCCACCATCAGGCGTGCGGCCTGACCGAGGTATTTACCGAGGCGACTGAGGTCATTGAACATGAACCACCCCCACATCAAGCCTGCGGAATCGCCGGAATCGYCTGGTAAGGCGCTTCTTTATCCGTGCGTTCCTGGGTACCCCAGGCGGCAATACCGACCTTGAGGGCAAAGAACAGGATGCTGAAGACCACGAACAGGAACAGCGCCGTCAGTGTGGCATTGGTGTAGGCGTTGTAGATCACGTGCTGCATCTGATCAATGCTCTTTGCCGGCGCCAGCACTTGACCGTTGGCCAGTGCGTCGCTGTACTTCTTGGCCAAGGCCAGGAAACCAATGGCCGGGTTGGAGTCGAACAGCTTGATGTAGCCCGCAGTCACGGTGCAGATCAGCAGCCAGACCGCTGGCAGCATGGTCACCCAGACATAGCGCTGGCGCTTCATCTTGATCAGTACAACGGTCGCCAACATCAGCGCGATACCCGCCAACATCTGGTTAGAGATACCGAACAGCGGCCACAAGGTGTTGATCCCGCCCAATGGGTCGATCACGCCTTGGTACAGCAAGTAACCCCACATCGCCACGCAGCCGGCGGTGGCGATCAGGTTGGCGGTCCAGGAATCGGTACGTTTCAGCGCCGGCACGAAGGAACCGAGCAAATCCTGGAGCATGAAGCGACCGGCACGGGTACCGGCGTCGACAGCAGTCAGGATGAACAGCGCTTCAAACAGGATCGCGAAGTGGTACCAGAACGCCATGGTGTTTTCACCCGGCAACAGCTGGTGCAGGATCTGCGCGATGCCGACTGCCAGGGTCGGTGCACCGCCGGCACGGGCCAGGATGCTGGTTTCRCCAATGTCCTTGGCCACCGCYTGCAGGGCTTCCGGGGTAATTGCAAAACCCCAGCTGCTGACGGTTTGAGCGACGGAAACAGCATCCGCACCGACCAAAGCCGCCGGACTGTTCATCGCAAAGTACACGCCCGGCTCGATCACCGAGGCGGCAACCATCGCCATGATGGCCACGAACGATTCCATCAGCATGCCGCCGTAACCGATGTAACGGGCATGACCTTCACTGGCCAACAGCTTCGGCGTGGTGCCGGAAGCGATCAGCGAGTGGAAACCCGAGACCGCGCCACAGGCGATGGTGATGAACAGGAACGGGAACAGACCGCCTTTCCACACGGGCCCGGTGCCGTCGATGAATTGGGTCAGTGCTGGCATTTTCAGATCAGGCATGGTCACCAGAATACCGATGGCCAAGGCGACGATGGTGCCGATTTTCAGGAAGGTCGACAGGTAGTCACGCGGGGCCAGAATCAGCCATACCGGCAACACTGCAGCGACAAAACCGTAGCCAATCAACATCCAGGTGATCTGAATACCAGTGAAGGTAAAGGCCTTGGCCCAGACCGGATCAGCAGCAATCTGCCCACCCATCCAGATCGAACCCAGCAGCAATAGCACGCCGATCACGGAGATCTCACCAATGCGGCCCGGGCGGATGTAGCGCATGTAGATGCCCATGAACATCGCAATCGGAATGGTCGCAATCACCGTGAAAATGCCCCATGGGCTCTCGGCCAGGGCTTTGACCACGATCAGCGCCAGCACCGCGAGGATGATGACCATGATCAGGAAGCAGCCAAACAGCGCGATGGTGCCGGGAATGCGGCCCATTTCTTCACGGACCATGTCGCCCAGAGAACGACCGTTACGGCGCGTGGACAGGAACAGGATCATGAAGTCCTGAACCGCTCCCGCCAGCACGACGCCGGCGATCAGCCACAGCGTACCGGGCAGGTAGCCCATCTGCGCTGCCAACACCGGCCCAACCAGAGGCCCGGCGCCGGCAATGGCCGCGAAGTGGTGACCGAACAGTACGTGTTTATTGGTCGGCACGTAGTCCAGGCCATCGTTATTGATGACCGCGGGCGTGGCACGATTGGGGTCCAGTTGCATCACCTTGGTGGCGATGAACAGGCTGTAATAGCGGTAAGCAACGAGGTAGATGGCGACGGCTGCGACGACGATCCAGAGGGCGTTGATCGCTTCGCCGCGGCGCAGGGCCACGACACTTAGCGCAAACGCTCCGAGAACAGCCACGGCAAACCAGGCGAGGTGTTTAGCCAGACGGGGCATAGCGTGTCTCCTGCCGACAGCCTGTGGACTGCGGCGGTAATTTTTATAATTGTGTCCGCAATGCGGAGCTGGCCCAATATCCCCGCATGGCGTCTACAAATAAATCCGCGTTACTACGTACGCGCCGTCTACGTAGTTCTACGTAGACGGAGTTGATCCCCTGTGGGTTACCTAGGGGCGGTGTATCAGGCGACATTGATATTGAATGACAGATGGCATTCGCGAGCAGGCTCGCTCCCACAGGTTTTGGCCTATGATGCCGGGCCTTTGCTTTCCCTCGGTCAGGAGCCAGGATGCAGCTCAAACACAAAATCGTCGCGCTCGGGATTCTGCCGCTGGTATTGGCCATCGCGGTGATCTGCGCGCTGGTGATTTCGCTGAACCGCCAACTCGGCGATCAACAGGCGCAGCTGATCGAGGACAGCATTCTGGCCAGCAAGCGAGCCGAACTTAAAAACTACGTCGAAATGGCGCAAAGCCTGATCGCGCCGCTTTACGACGACGGCCACGGAGACGCGCACGCCCAACAGCAAGTCCTGGAAGAGCTGCGCAAACTCAGCTTCGGCATCAACGGCTACTTCTTCGTCTACGACCGCGAAGGCCGCAGCCTGATGCACGCGCGCCAGACCGAACTGGTGGGCAAGTACCTGTGGGACATGAAAGACGCGCATGGATTGCCGGTGATTCAGGCACTGCTCAAAAGTGCGCAATCGGGCGAAGGCTTTCAACGCTACGCGTGGAACAAACCCTCCTCCGGCCAGGTTTCCGACAAGCTCGCTTATGTGGTGATGCTGGACCATTGGGGCTGGATGCTCGGCACCGGCATTTACCTGGAGGACGTTGAGCACGCCACCCAACAGGCGCGTGACGAAGTGGCTCAGGGCATCCGCAAAACCATGCTGGCAATTGCCGTCGTGGCGCTTATAGCGGTGCTGTTTGTGTTTGCCAGCGGCATGACGCTGAATGTCAGCGAGCATCGCCTGGCGGATAAAAAGCTCCAACGGCTGACCCAACGTATCGTCAGCCTGCAGGAAGAAGAGCGATCACGGGTATCCCGGGAGCTGCACGATGGCATTAGCCAGTTGCTGGTGTCGATCAAGTTTCGCTTCGAACTGGCCAGCCATTTACTTGAAAATGAACAAGGGCATGACAAGGGGGTTAGCACGTTGAAGGACGCCACCGAGCGCCTGGGCGAAGCCATTGGCGAGGTCCGCAGCCTCTCGCACGACCTGCGTTCCTCGTTGCTCGACACACTGGGCCTGCCGGCAGCCATCGGCCAACTCGCTGCCGAATTCGAGCAACGCAGCGGCCTGAAAGTGACGTATGACGACAATGAATTCGACTGTCACCTGGTCGATGGCGCGGCGGTTGCGTTATTCCGGATTGTGCAGGAAGGCCTGACCAATATCGAACGCCACGCCCAGGCCAAACACGTATCCATCACCCTGAAAGGCGCTGAAGAATCAGTACGACTGAGCGTAGTGGATGACGGTATCGGTTTTAACGTCGCTCAGGTTGAACGTGGCCATGCGGGCATTGGCCTGCGTAATATCCGTGAACGGGTCGAGCATTTTGGCGGGCGTTTCGAGCTGATATCGATGCCTGGAAGAAGTGAACTGGACGTGCAACTGCCAATGAAAGCGCCCGCAACTAAACGTTGGCCGACCCCTTACAACAAGAGTGAATACCCGCGATGAGCCTGCCCTACCCGATCCGCGTCGCCCTGGTCGACGATCACTCCCTGGTCCGTGACGGGAYCAAAGYGCTGCTGGCGGTCATGGCACCGCTGGAAGTGGTGGGTGAAGCTGAAAACGGTGCGCAGGCGATCGAGATGGTCGGGCGCAGCCAGCCGGATTTGTTGCTGGTCGACATCAGCTTGCGCGACATGAACGGCCTTGAACTGACGCGTGTGCTACGCAGCCAGTACCCGTCGCTCAAGGTGCTGATGCTGAGCATGTACGACAATTACGAATACGTGAGCGAATCGGTTCGTGCGGGCGCCAGTGGTTATGTGCTGAAAAACTCTCCGTCGCGGGAAATCATTGCAGCCATCGAAGCCATTGCCAGCGGTGGCACGTTCTACAGCGCCGAAATTGCCCAGCGGCTCATCGCCGATAAAAGCACGGACAACGAGCTCACGCCGCGCGAGAGCCAAGTGTTGTACAAAATGGCCCAGGGCCTGAACAACAAGGAAATGGCCCGCGAACTGGACATCAGTGTGCGGACGGTAGAAACCCATCGTCTGAGCATCCGCCGCAAACTCAATATCGACAAGCCGGCGGCGCTGGTCAAATACGCAATCGATCACGGGATTATTTCGCGGTAAGAAAATAAAACGCTGATCACTCGACAATTCTCTCGGCCGTCTATGCTCCAGTAATCTTTCTTGGCTGGACACAGCGCAATGCCCCAAGGTCTATCCCTTAAGTTGCAGCCAGGCCATCTCATACTGCTGGGGGCGCTGGCCCTGAGCGGTTGTATTCGTCTGGGACCGGACTTCCAGCCACCAGGTGAGGCGTGGATCAAAACATGGGACACCTCTGCCCTTGAGCAATCCAGCCAGCGTGGGCCTAATCCGGATCTGCGACAGTGGTGGCATATCTTCCGCGACCCGGTGCTCAACAAACTGATTGCACAAGCGGATGCTTACAACTCCAGCCTTAAAATAGCCGGTTTGCGCGTGATGGAATCCCGCGCCCAACTGGGCATTACGCAAGCCGGGTTGTACCCACAACTGCAGCAAGTCGGCACCGACAATTTGTATATTGACCGTCACCAATATGGTGGCAACAATCCGCAAGACTCCAATTTGTGGCAGCACAGTGCTTCGTTTGACATCGGCTGGGAACTCGACTTCTGGGGGCGTTTCAGTCGCGCCATCGAGTCGGCCGATGCAGCTTATTTTTCCGCCCAGGCCAACTATGAAGACGCCCTGGTATTGCTGCGCGCCCAGGTGGCGGACACCTATTATTTGTTGCGCACCACAGACGCCCGTTTGCGTGTCGCACGTCAAAACGCCGCTCAGCAAAAGCGCAATTTCGAGATCACCGAAAAACTGTTCAACAGCGGCCAGGACGCCGAACTCGATTTGCAACAGGCCAAAACCCAATACTTGGGCACGTTGGCCACTATTCCCAACCTCCTGGACCAGTTGCAACGCACCCGTAATGCCTTGGCTGTGCTGATCGGGCAACCGCCGGGCAGCCTGCCACAGGTGATCGATAACGACACCCTGATCCCGCTGGTCGATCGCGCCGTGCTGCAAGATGTGCCGTCCAACCTGCTACTGCGCCGGCCTGACGTACGCGCCGCCGAACTCAACGTCGCCGCCCAAGGGGCATTGGTCGGCGTGGCCGAAACCGATTTCTATCCGTCGCTGACGCTGCTCGGCAGCATTGTCTGGTCGGCGGACTCTATCAATGGCACCTCCAGCAGCCTGGACCTGATCGGTGGCCCCAGTCTGCGCTGGAATGTGTTCGATCACGGGCAGATCACCAACAACGTGCGCGTCCAGGACGCGCGGTTGCAGCAGTTGATCGAAGCCTACCGGGATAAAGTTCGCCAGGCCGCTCGTGAAGCCGATGATGCGGCCAATGGCCTGATCCAGTCATTGGAGAGCGAACGCATCCTGCGCGACGCCGGAGGGGCAGCCGAACGTTCGCTGGTGCTGGCCAGCGTGCAATTCCGGGAAGGTTACGCCGACTTCCAACGGGTGCTGGACGCTCAACGCGCATTGCTCGAACAACAGGACAATTACCTGCTCGCACGCGGGAACGCGGTCAGCAATGTCATCGCCCTCTACAAGGCCTTGGGCGGTGGTTGGTACTCCGCCCAGCCGTATGTGGACTCGGCCACCCGCCACGTGATGGAAGAACGCACAGACTGGGGCAACATGCTTGAAGATCCCGCCGCCGCACTGCCCGCTTACCCGCTGCCAGACCAAGGAAAATAACCATGAGTGAAGCCTCGCAGCCCTCCCCCGACGCCTCCGAACCGGTAGCGGCCGATCCGGTGAAAAAAGGCATCAAGTGGGTGTTGATACTGATCATCCTGAGCCTGGTCTGGTACTTGTTGGCCGACCGGTTCACGCCGTATACGCAACAAGCGCGTGTGGGCGCCTTCGTCATTCCGGTGGCGTCGGAAGTCGCGGGCAAGGTGATCCGGGTGAACGTACACAACAATCAGATCGTCAAGGCTGGCGAAGTGCTCTTTGCGGTGGATCCGGTGCCCTATCAGATTGCCGTCGAACGCGCCCGCGCCGACCTGGAGACAGCACGCCGGCAATTAGGGGCCAGCACCGCGGGGATTGCCTCGGCACAAGCGGCATTGCGCGCCGCCCAAGCCAATGAAACCAAGGCGCGTCAGGAGAATCAGCGTCTCGAAGGGTTGTACCGTGAAGACCCCGGGACTATCTCCGTGCGCGTGCTGGAAATGTCACGCACTACCCGCGACGCGGCAGTCAGTCAAACAGCCGCCGCCCGTGCCGAAGTAGAACGAGCCAAAGAAACGGAAGGCGGCGGCGAAGACGTCAACGCCAAGTTGCGCAGTGCCGCTACGACCCTGTCAAAAGCCGAACTGGACCTTTCCAACACGCAAACACGAGCGCGCTCGGAGGGGCTGATCACCGACCTGCGCACCGATGTCGGGCAATTCGTCTCGGCGGGCGGCCCGGTCATGACCCTGATTACCATTCAGGACATCTGGATCACTGCCGACATGACCGAGAACAATCTCGGTCATGTCAAACCCGACACACCGGTGTCCATTGTGCTCGATTCGCTGCCGGGCGAAGTCTACTCCGGCCATGTACGCAGTGTCGGTTATGGCATCAGCGTCGGGCAGCCGGCCCCGCCAGGCACCTTGCCCGGCATACAAAACAGTCGGGACTGGCTGCGACCCGCACAACGATTCCCGGTGGTCATCGAGTTTTCCCCGGAGTCTAAGAGCGCGCTGCTGGGCAGTGGTGCCATTCGTGCCGGTGGGCAGGCTGAAGTCATGGCCTTCCCCTCGGAAGGCAATCTGCTCAACCCGCTTGGCCGGGCCTATTTAGGCCTGATGAGCTGGTTGTCTTATGCCTACTAAACGTTCCCCACGGGAGCAGCGTGCCTTACGGTTGGCCACTGGCACGGCGCTCTGCCTGGCCATCAGTTTCGGCCTGGCTTTGCCGATACCGTTTCTCGCGCCCGTGCTGTGCCTGATTCTCCTGGCTTCGGTCAATCGCCCGTTGCCCTTCAAGGCGGCGATCGTTCTCGCGCTGGTCGCGATGCTGACTACCGGTATCGGCCTGCTCTTGATCCCGATCCTGCGCTACTACCCGGTGACCGGCGTGCTGCTGGTCACGGTCAGCCTGTTTTTGGTCTTCCGGTGGGGGCTCAGTGGTGGCAATAACCTGATCGTGACCTTGTTGGTGATGGGCCTGACCATGATTTCGTCAGCAGGCGTCGCCGAGTTCGAAGCGGCGGCAATGGTCATTGGGGCGCTGGTCAAGGGTTTGTTGATGGCGGTGATGGTGGTTGGGCTCAGCCATTGGCTTTTTCCCGAGCCAGCCGATGCGCCGTCGCCGCCCGCTGCCAAACCGCCGGTGGGCGAAGAAGCCAGTCGGATTGCGTTGCGTGCCACCTTGATTGTGTTGCCGACGTTCCTGCTGGCCATGATCGACCCGGCGAGCTATCTGCCGATTATCCTGAAGGCGGTCGGCCTGGGTCAGCAATGCAACACCACCAACGCCCGCAATGCCGGTCGCGAGCTGGTCGGCGCCACCTTGCTCGGCGGTTTGTTGGCTATCGTGTTCTGGTGCGCACTGAGCCTGTTTGTGCACCTGTGGATGTTCTACCTGTGGACGCTGCTGTTCGGCCTGATACTGGCGCGCAAGCTGTATGCCCTGAGCACTAGCCGGTTTGGTCCGGGGTTATGGCTCAACACCTTTATCACCTTGATCATTCTGCTGGGCCAGTCAGTACAGGACAGCGCTTTGGGTAAAGACGTCTACACCGCCTTCGCCGTGCGCATGGGGCTGTTCTTCGCGGTCACGCTGTATGCCTGTCTGATGGTCCGGTTGCTTGACCGGCAACCCCAGGCGCAAGCTCAGGGCGTCACCTGATACCCCTTCCCTTGCAGGCAACTGGTATAGGCCGTTGATGTGGTGGCAGCGCTGGTTTTCTCATCAGCCCGGCGCTCCTGACGCTGACGCGAACCGCCGACCACGACGCCGGCTGCCGCCGCGCCTTTAGCCTGATCCTGGCGATACTCCTGCTTCACGTCGTCGTTGGCGCCGTCGTAAAACTCGTCATGCTGGCGCCCGCGCGTTTCGGCTGCGACAGCCCCGGCCGCAGCGCCGACCGCCGCTCCACGCATCCTTCCTCCCGATTTAGAAGTGTCAGTCGAAGCCGCCTGACTGGCTGCCACGCTATGGCATTCGTTGATGTCCAATTGGGTTTGTTGCGAACTCTGGCCCTTGGTCGGCACCACGGTTTCAGCCCAGCCTTGGGCAGATGACACCGACAACGCAACGCACAGGCTGATGGAAGACAACTTATGCATGATGACCTCCTGCGCGACATCCCGTGAGCTGTTGCCCACCGATCCCGCGTGTGATTAAGCATATAGCAGTGTAGATCATGAAACTTTTCGATCGTTTTGTGCTGATGACCTAACCTCATAAGCTGAGTGACCAAAAAACGGAGCCGGGCACGCCTATGCGTCATACATTGATGTCTGTGATTTTCGCCGCCCTCGCGCTGCTGGTGCAAAGTGGCGCAGCGCTATCCGCTGTTGAACCGACGCCGTCCTCAATCATTGCCTCAGAAGCACCGCCGGTGGTGGTGTCCCGTAGTGAACTGCAAGACCTGCAAATGCGCCTGGACCTGATTAAACAACAGGTTTCAGTGGCCAATAACGTCACCCTGATGGTCGGCCTGCAAGATTCCGTTCAGGTGTTTATCAAGGACGTGGATACCCTGCAGTCATCGCTGTTGCCCGAACAAAAACAATTACAAGCTCAACTTGATGTGTTGAGCGGCCCCGTCTCTCTCGGCGATGTCGCAGTAGAGAAATCGGACATCACCACGCAAAGGACCGATATTTCCGAGCAAAAGAAAACCATCGATGCCACCTTGAAAAACCTGGCGGCCTTAAGAGCCAGCGCCGTCGAACTGCTGACTCAAATTGCCGCCATTCGGCGCAGCCTGCTGGAAAGCGAAGTCACGCTACGCAGCGGCAGCATCCTGGCGCGGGATTTTTGGGAGCCGTTGATCAATCCGCTGATGGAAGATCGCCAGCGCCTCAACGATTTCTTTGAACAGACCAATAAAGTCGTCGCGGCCGCCTGGCAACCTGGCGAACGACTGTCTACGGGCCTGCTGATAGTGCTGGCCGTGGGCATCTGGATCTGGGGCCGTAGAGTGGCTGATGAGGGGCTGACCTGGATTTGCATAAATCGCCTGCCTGTCGGGCGATTGCGTCGAAGCGCGCTGGCGCTGGCGTCGGTATTTGCAACCGTGTTGACCACTGCCTTTGCGTTGCAATTGGTGTTTTATGCGCTCACGCGACAACAGCCGTTGTCGCCCATGATGCAGACCTTCGCCGAAGAATTCGAAAAACTCGTTTATACCTGCGTCCTGATCACCGGGTTGAGCCGGGCAATGCTGGCGAACCAACACCCCTCCTGGCGGCTACCGGATATCGCCGATTCCGTCGCCGAGGCGATGAAGCCCTACCCCAAAATACTGGCCGGTACCCTGCTGACATTAGTAACGGTGGCGCAAATCACCAATGTCACGGGCATGAGCGGCCCCGCTGTGCTGTTGGGACGAGGTTTGATCGCACTGGTGGTCACAGCACTGCTGATCCTGTTGTTCCGCCGTGCCAGTCACGCCCAAAGAGTGGTGGTGGCCGCCGGCGATGCCTCTGACGAGAGTAGCACCCTGGCCGGCCTGATTTACTCCGGCACGATTATCGCGCTGATTATCTCCATCTTCGCCCTGTTGATCGGTTACGTCTCCCTGGCAAGGTTCATCACTTACGAAATGGTCTGGGCATTCATCATCCTGTCCGGCTTCTACATCCTGATTCAGTTGTTCAAAGACTGTTGCGAGTACCTGTTCTCACCCAAGAGCCCCAGCGGCAAGGCGATTAAACAACTGCTGGGAGTTGGCGATGTGCGGCTTGAGCAAGCCGAGGTCATCTTGTCCGGGGCCGGTCGTGCGGCGTTATTACTGTTGGCAGTCATTTCACTGTTTGTCGGTGGCGTTGGCACCACACTCGGGCAACTGGTCACACAGGCGCTGTCCATTCTCGGCGGCGACGGCTTGCGCAAACTGAACATCATCCCGGGCCACTTACTCAATGCACTCCTGGCCCTGTTTGTTGGTGTCTACCTGATTCGGGCGCTCTGCCGCTGGCTCGATGAAGAATTCCTGCCGAAAACCAACATGGACCCCGGCATGTGTGCCTCGCTGAGCACACTGTTCGCCAACGTCGGCTACATCCTGGTGATTCTGCTGACGTTGTCATCGCTAGGCATCGAATGGACGAACCTGGCGTGGATCGTCAGTGCCCTGTCGGTCGGTATCGGTTTTGGTTTGCAGGAAATCGTCAAAAACTTCGTGTCCGGCCTGATCCTGCTGACCGAACGTCCGGTCAAGGTGGGCGACCTGATCAGCATCAGCGGCGTCGAAGGTGATATCCGGCGCATCAACGTCAGGGCCACCGAAATACAACTCAGCGACCGCTCGATTGTGATCGTGCCCAACTCGCAGTTGATCTCGCAAAACCTGCGTAACGTGACCCTGGGCGGCAGTGCGCAAGGGGTCGCGACACTTGAACTGGTGTTCCCGCTGGACATCGACCCGGAGCAGGTCAAAGACTTGCTGTACGACTGCTACCAGCAGAACGAAAACATCCTCGATAAACCGGCGGCATTTGTGCGATTCAGCAAACTCAGCCCGGATGGCATCATCTTGACCATCACCGGTTACGTCAGCAGCCCGAGAATTGTCGGCGTCACCAAAAGCGACCTGTTGTTCGAGATATTGAAGCGTCTGGGTGCGGCGGGCATTGCACTGGCCAAACCGGGGACCTAATGCTGAAGGACAAAGACGGGGTTAGTTCGATCTGCGCAGACTGCCGCGTTTAAGCGTTTCGCTTGGCAACTCTTTGAACAACGCCCGATAACTGCTGGAAAACCGGCCCAAATGCCAGAACGACCCATTCATCGCGACTTGCGCGACAGTGGTCTCGTTGGGCGTACAGCTGAGCAATTCACGACGGGCATTGTTAAGCCTGCGCAGGCGCAGCCAATGGGTCGGCGTCATCCCGGTGAAGGCCTTGAAGGCATGCTGCATCTGGCGCAGTGAAACCCCGGCGACCTGGGAAAGCTCCAGCAAGTTGGGGGTTTCTTCCGGGGAATCGGCGGCCCACTCACCGATGCGTTTCATGATCGTGCGCGCTTCGGTGCGACGCTGTAAGCCACCTCGATCGAGGCAAACAGATGCGTTGTCGAGGATGTACAAACAGTCCTCCAGCAACTGCTGCGTCAAGGTTTCCTTGCTCGGTGGGTCGAGCGTTTCTCCCAGCCGGGTCAGCGTGCCGCTCAACCAGCGGCTGAACAATGCGTTCTGCCCCGAGTTCAGCGGCGACATGAACAACCCTTCCAGATGCGCCACGTTCAAACCCTGGCGCTGAACAAACTCAGGACCGAACACCACCGCGATTTCCTGATAGTTCTCGGGGGTGATCCAGATGTTACGGCTTTCGCCATTGAGCAGGTAAAGCGCGTTGTCGCTGCGATCAAAACAGAATGCAAGCGAACCTTGAGGGGCGCTGAAATTCTGCTCGACCCGGGTGTTCATCTGCTCTTCGTAGATCTCCACGCCTTGCAAGTCCAGGTAGCGCACACGCCCGGCGAAATGCCCCGGCGACATTTGCTGGTAGTGCTGTACCCAACCCGGTGTCGCGCGGATTTGCTCGGCGACATCTTCGGTGTTGAAGGCTTGAACCTGTATCGAACTGAACGCTGACATGGGAGACCTTACGCACTCGTTTGGTGCGTTTTGGTGCTGCTTAAAGTGGATAGATGGAACCGCAAAGCTCGCCCAAGATAGTCGTCAACGCGTCTCAGGGGAAGAGTGCGGTGGATGAAGCCGCCCTCCCCGACGTTAATAAAACCAATAACGAGGTCTTTATGAATGTCCCTTTCGATCAGCTGTTCACGTGGCTGAAAGATCACAAGATTACCGAAGTCGAATGTGTGGTCAGCGACTTGACCGGCATTGCACGCGGCAAGATTGCACCCACCAACAAGTTCCTGCATGAGCGAGGCATGCGCCTGCCGGAAAGTGTGCTTTTGCAAACGGTAACCGGGGACTTTGTCGACGACGACATCTACTACGACCTGCTCGACCCGGCCGACATCGATATGGTCTGCAAGCCAGACGCTGACGCGGTGTACGTGATTCCATGGGCCATCGAGCCCACCGCTATCGTCATCCACGATACCTTCGACAAGTTCGGCAACCCGATTGAATTGTCGCCGCGTAACGTACTGAAGAAAGTGCTGCAGTTGTACACCGACAAAGGTTGGCGGCCGATTGTCGCGCCGGAAATGGAGTTCTACCTGACCCAGCGTTGCGAAGACCCGGACTTGCCACTCAAAGCGCCGATGGGCCGTTCGGGCCGCGCCGAAAGCGGCCGCCAGTCGTTTTCCATCGACGCCGCCAACGAATTCGATCCGCTGTTCGAAGACGTCTACGACTGGTGCGAACTCCAGGGCCTGGACCTTGACACCTTGATCCATGAGGACGGCCCGGCGCAGATGGAAATCAACTTCCGTCACGGCAACGCACTGGACCTGGCGGACCAAATCACCGTGTTCAAGCGCACCCTGCGTGAAGCCGCGCTCAAGCACAACGTCGCGGCAACGTTCATGGCCAAACCGATTGGCGATGAGCCCGGCAGCGCCATGCACATCCACCAGAGCGTGGTCGACATCGCCACCGGCCAGCCGATTTTCGCCAACGCCGATGGCTCCATGAGCGAGTTATTCCTGCACCACATTGGCGGCCTGCAAAAGTACATCCCCAAAGTACTGCCGATGTTCGCGCCCAATGTGAACTCGTTCCGCCGCTTCCTGCCGGACACCTCGGCACCGGTCAACGTCGAATGGGGCGAAGAAAACCGTACCGTCGGCCTGCGTGTGCCGACTTCATCGCCTGATGCGATGCGTGTGGAAAACCGTTTGCCAGGCGCCGACGCCAACCCGTACCTGGCGATTGCCGCCAGCTTGCTGTGCGGTTACCTGGGCATGGTTGAGCGCATCGAACCGAGCGCAGCGGTGCAAGGCCGTGCCTATGAACGTCGCAACCTGCGCCTGCCGATCACCATCGAAGACGCGCTGACCCAGATGGAAGAATGCGCCACTGTCGAGCGATATCTGGGCAGCAAGTTTGTCCGCGGCTACGTCGCGGTCAAGCGTGCCGAGCACGAGAACTTCAAGCGGGTGATCAGCTCCTGGGAGCGCGAATTCCTGATGATGAGCGTTTAAACACTTGCCACGGCAACGATCGTTCCCACGCTCCGCGTGGGAATGCAGCCCTGGACGCTCCGCGTC
>NZ_JBFUKU010000146.1:0-13999 GCF_056400685.1 Pseudomonas sp. P5_A12
GGCGGTGTGTCAGGCGACATTAATGTCATCTGATACTCCCTCTTCGCGAGCAAGCCCGCTCCCATATTTTTTTGTGTTGTCTTTGCCAAATCGCAGGCAATAAAAAACCGACCCTGAGGTCGGTTTTTCAACAAGCTTATCGCTTAAGCGGCAACAGCAAGGTTCAGGGCCTTGACGTGACCGTTCAGGCGGCTCTTATGACGAGCAGCCTTGTTCTTGTGGATGATGCCTTTATCGGCCATACGGTCGATAACTGGCACGGCCAGAACGTAAGCAGCTTGAGCTTTAGCAGCGTCTTTTGCGTCGATGGCTTTAACTACATTCTTGATGTAGGTACGAACCATGGAACGCAGGCTGGCGTTGTGGCTGCGACGCTTCTCAGCCTGTTTTGCACGTTTTTTGGCGGAAGGTGTGTTGGCCACCGTCGAGCTCCTCGAAAGACTTTTTAGGAAATAGCAAACAAAATAGGCCGCGAATCATGCCGATGAGTTGATGTCTTGTCAAGGGCGGTTGAGACGTTCCGCTAAGTGGTAGGTATAAAGAGGCGGGATATTTATTTCCGGCGCTTGACCTGTAAACTCGCGAGCTTTGGCTCTGTGCTGCTGCGGCGCGGAGTATCGCATAAGTAGGCGCTTTGTTCGCCTGCTGTTTATCGACAGGCACAAACTCTTTCAATGAATCTGCTCAAATCGTTGGCCGCCGTCAGCTCTATCACGATGATTTCCCGGGTTTTGGGGTTTGTTCGTGACACGCTTATCGCACGTACATTTGGTGCCGGGATGGCGACGGACGCCTTCTTTATCGCCTTCAAACTGCCCAACCTGCTGCGGCGGATCTTCGCCGAGGGGGCGTTTTCCCAGGCTTTCGTGCCAATTCTGGCCGAATACAAAAGCCAGAAGGGTGAGGAGGCGACGCGAACGTTTGTTGCGTACGTCTCGGGCCTGCTGACCCTGGCGCTGGCCCTGGTTACGGTATTGGGGATGATTGCTGCACCTTGGGTCATCTGGGCAACCGCGCCGGGTTTTACCGATACACCGGAAAAATTCGAGCTGACCACCAGCCTGTTGCGGGTGACCTTTCCTTACATCCTGTTGATCTCCCTGTCATCCCTGGCCGGCGCGATCCTCAATACTTACAACCGTTTTTCAGTGCCGGCCTTTGTGCCGACCCTGCTCAACGTCAGCATGATCGTCTTTTCGCTGTTCCTGACTCCGTACTTCGATCCGCCGGTCATGGCATTGGGCTGGGCGGTTCTGGTGGGCGGCCTGGCGCAACTGCTCTATCAGCTGCCGCACCTGAAAAAGATCGGCATGCTGGTGTTGCCGCGCCTGAACCTGCGTGACAGCGGCGTCTGGCGGGTCATGAAACAGATGCTACCGGCGATTCTCGGCGTGTCCGTGAGCCAGATTTCGCTGATCATCAACACCATCTTCGCGTCATTCCTGGTGGCCGGTTCAGTTTCATGGATGTACTACGCCGATCGCTTGATGGAATTACCGTCCGGCGTATTGGGTGTGGCGTTAGGCACGATTCTGTTGCCGACATTGGCCAAAACCTACGCAAGCAAGGATCGCCACGAGTATTCGCGCATCCTCGATTGGGGGCTGCGCCTGTGCTTCGTACTGGTGTTGCCGTGCTCGCTGGCGCTGGGGCTTCTGGCTGAGCCGTTGACCGTCTCGCTGTTCCAGTACGGCCAGTTCAGCGCCTTTGATGCGTCAATGACGCAGCGGGCCTTGATCGCTTATTCAGTCGGGTTGCTGGGCATTATCGTGATCAAAGTGCTGGCGCCGGGCTTTTATGCGCAACAAAACATCCGTACGCCGGTGAAAATTKCAATTTTCACCCTGGTGGTGACCCAGTTGTTCAACTTGATGTTGATCGGTCCACTGGCCCACGCCGGTCTGGCCCTGGCCATCAGTGCCGGTGCCTGCCTCAACGCCGGGTTATTGTTCTATCAGTTGCGCAAGCAGCAGATGTACCAGCCACAACCGGGCTGGGCGAAGTTCGGCGCCAAGCTCGTCATCGCCGTATTGGTCATGTCTGCGGTGTTGCTGCTCGGGATGCATTTCATGCCGGCGTGGGATCAGGGGCATATGCTGGAGCGGTTCCTGCGACTTGGTGCTTTGGTCGCGGCCGGTATCGTCTCTTATTTCGGGATGTTACTGCTGATGGGCTTCCGTTTGCGCGACTTCAATCGCAAGGCATTGAGTTGAGGTTGCGGCCTCGATAAGCACGGGCGAGCCGGTGGTTTTGTCGGCTCGATCACTTTGGTTACGGTGTTGCCTGTCGTCGGCCGCCGGGTGTGGTTATAATCGACCACTTTATGAGCAAGAAGCGCGTTATGCAGCTGGTTCGAGGCCTCCAAAATCTGCGCCCCCAGCATCGGGGCTGTGTCGCCACTATTGGCAACTTTGACGGTGTTCACCGTGGCCACCAGGCTATCCTGGCGCGGCTGCGTGAACGTGCGCTCGAGTTGGGCGTGCCCAGCTGCGTGGTGATTTTTGAGCCGCAGCCGCGAGAATTCTTTGCCCCGGACACGGCCCCCGCCCGTCTGGCCCGGCTGCGGGACAAACTGCAGCTGCTGGCCGACGAAGGTGTCGACCGCGTTCTGTGCCTGGCTTTCAACCAGCGGCTGAGCAAGCTCAGTGCCAGCGAATTCGTTGATACCATTCTGGTGGACGGCCTTGGTGTGCAGCACCTTGAGGTCGGTGACGACTTCCGCTTCGGCTGCGACCGAGTAGGAGATTTCGATTTCCTGCAACAAGCCGGCATTGTTCAGGGCTTTACCGTCGAAGCGGCGCAAACCGTCGAGCTGGACGGCATTCGCGTCAGCAGCACCCAGGTCCGCAATGCCCTGGCCGCTGCTGATTTTGCCTTGGCCGAGCGACTGCTCGGGCGACCGTTCCAGATTACCGGGCGGGTGCTGCACGGCCAGAAGCTGGCGCGCCAGTTGGGTACGCGCACGGCCAACATACAACTCAAGCGCCGTCGCGTGCCGCTGACCGGGGTTTACCTGGTCAACGTCGACATCGACGGCAAGACCTGGCCAGGCGTCGCCAATATCGGCGTGCGGCCCACGGTTCAAGGTGATGGCAAAGCCCACCTCGAAGTGCATCTTTTAGATTTTGCCGGCGATCTGTATGACCGGCGTTTGACGGTGGTCTTCCACCACAAGCTGCGTGAAGAGCAGCGTTTCGCCTCTCTGGAGGCGCTTAAGACGGCGATCAATGCGGATGTCGCCGCCGCCCGTGCCCTGTCGCACCTAGCGCCAATCGCTAATGAAGAGCCTTAAATGACCGACTATAAAGCCACGCTAAACCTTCCGGACACCGCCTTCCCAATGAAGGCCGGCCTGCCTCAGCGCGAACCGCAGATTCTGCAGCGCTGGGACAGCATTGGCCTGTACGGTAAGTTGCGCGAGATTGGCAAGGATCGTCCGAAGTTCGTCCTGCACGACGGTCCTCCGTACGCCAACGGCACGATTCACATCGGTCATGCGCTGAACAAGATTCTCAAAGACATGATCATCCGCTCGAAGACCCTGTCGGGTTTCGACGCGCCTTATGTTCCGGGTTGGGACTGCCACGGCCTGCCGATCGAGCACAAAGTCGAAGTGACCCACGGCAAGAACCTGGGTGCGGACAAGACCCGCGAACTGTGCCGTGCCTACGCCACCGAGCAGATCGAAGGTCAGAAGTCCGAATTCATCCGTCTGGGCGTGTTGGGCGACTTCGCCAACCCGTACAAGACCATGGACTTCAAGAACGAGGCCGGTGAAATCCGCGCCCTGGCTGAAATCGTCAAGGGCGGTTTCGTGTTCAAGGGCCTCAAGCCTGTGAACTGGTGTTTCGACTGCGGTTCGGCCCTGGCTGAAGCGGAAGTCGAGTACGAAAACAAGAAGTCCTCGACCATCGATGTAGCCTTCCCGATTGCCGATGAAGCCAAACTGGCTGCCGCTTTCGGTCTGCCGTCGCTGGCCAAGCCGGCTTCGATCGTGATCTGGACCACCACCCCGTGGACCATCCCGGCCAACCAGGCGCTGAACGTTCACCCGGAATTCAACTACGCCCTGGTCGACGTCGGCGACAAACTGCTGGTACTGGCCGAAGAGCTGGTCGAGTCGTGCCTGGCCCGTTACAGCCTGCAAGGTTCGGTCATCGCGACCACCACCGGTAAAGAGCTGGAACTGATCAATTTCCGTCACCCGTTCTACGATCGCCTGTCGCCGGTTTACCTGGCCGAGTACGTTGAACTGGGCGCCGGCACGGGCGTGGTTCACTCTGCACCGGCCTACGGCGTGGACGACTTCGTGACCTGCAAGAAATACGGCATGGTCAACGACGACATCCTCAATCCGGTACAAAGCAACGGCGTTTACGCGACCTCGCTGGAATTTTTTGGCGGCCAGTTCATCTGGAAAGCCAATCCGGCCATCGTCGACAAGCTGACGGAAGTCGGCGCGCTGTTGCACACCACGATCATCGAACACAGCTACATGCACTGCTGGCGTCACAAGACCCCGCTGATCTACCGCGCCACCGCGCAGTGGTTCATCGGCATGGACAAAGAGCCTGTGACCGGCGACACCCTGCGCAAGCGCGCAATCAAAGCCATCGAAGACACCAAGTTCGTCCCGGCCTGGGGCCAGGCACGCCTGCACTCGATGATCGCCAACCGTCCGGACTGGTGCATTTCCCGCCAGCGCAACTGGGGCGTGCCGATCCCGTTCTTCCTGAACAAGGAAAGTGGCGAACTGCACCCACGCACCGCCGAGCTGATGGAAGAAGTCGCCAAGCGTGTCGAAGTCGAAGGCATCGAAGCCTGGTTCAAGATGGACGCTGCCGAACTGCTGGGTGATGAAGCACCGCAGTACGACAAGATCAGCGACACCCTGGACGTCTGGTTCGATTCGGGCACTACGCACTGGCACGTCCTGCGCGGTTCGCACTCGATGGGCCACGAAACCGGTCCACGCGCCGACCTTTACCTGGAAGGCTCGGACCAACACCGTGGCTGGTTCCACTCGTCGTTGCTGACTGGTTGCGCGATCGACAACCACGCGCCGTACCGCGAACTGCTGACTCACGGCTTCACGGTTGATGAGTCCGGTCGCAAGATGTCCAAATCTTTGGGCAACGTGATTGCACCGCAAAAGGTCAACGACACCCTGGGCGCCGACATCATGCGTCTGTGGGTGGCATCCACCGATTACTCGGGTGAAATGGCGGTTTCCGAGCAGATCCTGCAACGCAGTGCGGACGCCTACCGGCGTATCCGTAACACCGCGCGCTTCCTGCTCTCGAACCTGACCGGCTTCAACCCGGCCACCGACATCCTGCCGGCCGAAGACATGCTCGCGCTGGACCGTTGGGCTGTGGACCGCACGCTGCTGCTGCAACGTGAGCTGCAAGAGCACTACGGCGAGTACCGTTTCTGGAACGTCTACTCCAAGATCCACAACTTCTGCGTGCAGGAGTTGGGCGGTTTCTACCTCGACATCATCAAGGACCGTCAGTACACCACTGGCGCCAACAGCAAGGCCCGCCGTTCGGCGCAAACCGCGCTGTATCACATCTCCGAAGCGCTGGTGCGCTGGATCGCGCCGATCCTCGCGTTCACTGCTGACGAGCTGTGGGAATACCTGCCGGGCGAGCGTAACGAATCGGTGATGCTCAACACCTGGTACGAAGGTTTGACCGAGCTGCCGGAAGGCGTCGAGCTGGACCGTGCCTACTGGGAGCGGATCATGGCCGTCAAAGTGGCCGTCAACAAAGAAATGGAAATCCAGCGCGCGGCCAAGGCGGTCGGTGGCAACCTGCAAGCCGAAGTGACGCTGTTCGCCGAAGAAGCGCTGAGCGCCGACCTGGCCAAGCTGAGCAATGAACTGCGCTTCGTGTTGATCACTTCGACCGCCACCGTCGCGCCATTTGTGCAGGCACCGGCCGATGCCGTAGTCACCGAAGTCAGCGGCTTGAAGCTGCAAGTGGTCAAGTCGAGCCACGCCAAGTGCGCCCGTTGCTGGCACTGCCGTGAAGACGTTGGCGTGAACCCGGAGCATCCGGAAATCTGTGGTCGTTGCGTCGACAACATCAGTGGCGCTGGCGAGGTCCGTCACTATGCCTAATGCCGTTGGCCGTTTTGGACGGCTGAGTTGGCTCTGGTTGAGTTTGCTGGTCCTGGTCATCGACCAGGCCAGCAAGTTCTACTTCGAAGGCAAGCTCGAGATGTACCAGCAAATCGTGGTGATCCCCGATTTGTTCAGTTGGACCCTGGCCTACAACACCGGTGCGGCGTTCAGCTTCCTGGCCGACAGCTCCGGCTGGCAGCGCTGGTTGTTTGCCCTGATCGCGATTGCGGTCAGTGCAGTGCTGGTGGTGTGGCTCAAGCGTCTGGGGCGCAACGAAACCTGGCTGGCTGTCGCGTTGGCGCTCGTGCTGGGTGGCGCGCTGGGTAACTTGTATGACCGCATTGCCCTGGGCCATGTGATCGATTTCATTTTGGTGCATTGGCAGAACCGCTGGATGTTCCCGGCGTTCAACGTTGCCGACAGCGCAATTACGGTGGGTGCCGTGATGCTGGCACTGGATATGTTCAAAAGTAAGAAAACCGGAGAATCCGTTCATGACTGAACAGGTATTGGCTGAGCAACGCATCCGCCAGAACACGGAAGTCACTTTGCACTTTGCACTGCGCCTGGAGAACGGCGACACCGTCGACAGCACCTTCGACAAAGCCCCGGCGACCTTTCAGGTCGGCGACGGCAACCTGTTGCCAGGTTTCGAAGCGGCACTGTTCGGCTTCAAGGCGGGTGACAAGCGTACGCTGACGATTCAGCCGGAAAACGCCTTCGGCCAGCCGAACCCGCAGAACGTACAGATCATCCCGCGTTCGCAGTTCAAGGACATGGAGCTGTCGCCGGGTTTGTTGGTGATCTTCAACGATGCGGCGAATACCGAGCTGCCAGGCGTTGTGAAAGAATTTGATGACGAGCAGGTGACCATCGACTTCAACCACCCGCTGGCCGGCAAGACATTGACCTTTGACGTCGAGATCATCAACGTCAAATCATTGTAATACTGTGGGAGCAGGCTCGCTCCCACATGGATTTCACTGTTCTCGGGCCTTGTGTTCGATCAACAGGCAGGCATTACTATTTCTTGCGCGCAAGACACGAGGCACAGCATGCAAATCAAACTCGCCAACCCCCGTGGCTTCTGCGCCGGCGTGGACCGTGCGATCGAAATCGTCAACCGCGCCCTGGAAGTGTTCGGGCCACCGATCTATGTGCGCCACGAAGTGGTTCACAACAAGTTCGTCGTCGAAGACCTGCGTGCTCGCGGGGCGATCTTCGTTGAGGAACTGGATCAGGTACCGGACGACGTCATCGTGATCTTCAGCGCCCACGGAGTTTCCCAGGCGGTGCGCACCGAAGCCGCCGGCCGTGGCCTCAAGGTGTTCGACGCGACCTGCCCGCTGGTCACCAAGGTGCACATCGAAGTCGCGCGCTACAGCCGCGATGGCCGTGAATGCATCCTCATCGGCCACGCCGGTCATCCGGAAGTTGAAGGCACCATGGGCCAGTACGATGGCAGCAATGGCGGCGCRATTTACCTGGTCGAAGACGAGAAGGACGTCGCCGCATTGCAGGTGAACAACCCGGAAAAACTCGCCTTTGTGACCCAGACCACCCTGTCCATGGACGACACCAGTCGCGTGATCGACGCACTGCGTGCGCGCTTCCCGGCGATTGGTGGCCCGCGCAAAGACGACATCTGCTACGCCACGCAAAACCGTCAGGACGCCGTCAAACAGCTGGCCGACGAATGCGACGTAGTGCTGGTGGTCGGCAGTCCGAACAGCTCCAACTCCAATCGCTTGCGTGAACTGGCCGAACGCATGGCCACCCCGGCGTATCTGATCGACGGCGCCGAAGACCTGCAAAAGAGCTGGTTTGACGGTGTCGAGCGTATCGGCATTACTGCCGGCGCTTCTGCTCCGGAAGTGTTGGTGCGTGGGGTGATCCAGCAACTGCAAGCGTGGGGCGCAACCGATGCCGACGAACTGGCCGGTCGCGAGGAGAACATCACGTTCTCCATGCCCAAAGAGCTGCGCGTGCGTTCCCTGCTTTAGCGCTGACATAAAGCCTGCTCCGCTTTATCGCTGCGCAGGCTGACGCGGCCTGTCGCAGCCAGCACCACCTGGAGCTGGCTGACGGGTTCGCGGGCTGCGCAAAAGTGCAGTGTTCCCGCTTGAAAGGCCCGTTCGGGCATCTGTGGTGTGCCTATCCCGCTGAATCGAATGTAACGCCTGACCGGCCAATTGCCGACAATCGGCACCCGAGCACCGCCCGCGCGCTCAAGCAGCAGCGGATTGCTGCTGTCCTTCGGCCCTTTGCCGCTGATGTCCAGAATGATCCGCCAGCCCTGACCCCAATCCCCGTTGATGCCATGAATCACAACGGCCTGATTGCGCGTGATGGCGATGGTTCGGGCGTTGCGTATCCCACTGACCAGCGCATTCGCCGCTTGCTCTCGATGGTTCGATTCAGTCAGTGCTGCGAACGCCGGACTGACCAACAGCAGAACAATTGCGGCAATCGCCAGTCCCATAAGCAGTTCGATCAGGCTGAAACCTTGCTGATGCATGGCATTTCCTTCCCTGGAGTGTTGTGACCCGCGCGGTCCCTGCGCGGTGATGGCAAACAACCTGGCTGCGCCGGTCGAGTTTTCTAGTGTGTAGTGGCAGGTATAGCCGACGGCAACTGAGGGCACCGATGGATCATCGTACAAAAGGTTTCACGCTGATCGAGCTGCTGATTGCGCTCGCGGTGTTGCTGATCCTGATTACCCTGGCGGTGCCGGCGTTTACCCGTTCGGTGCAAACCACCCGGGCCGATACTGAAATCGGCGGCTTGCAGCGTGGACTCAATTTCGCCCGACTGGAGGCCATCAACCGTGGCATCACCACTCGGGTCCGCCCGACAGCCAGTGGCAGCGTTTGGACCGGTGAATTGACGGTCTATGACGGTACTGGCACACCGGCCAATGTATTGCGGGTTGTTCCAGCGATGAGCAGCGGCGCCACCCTGACGCTAACCTCAGGAGTGACCGCGCTGGACTTCAACAACCTGGGCGGTTTGTCGGCACCGTCTACCACCGTCGTCATCAACTATGTACGGGGTACGCAAAGCAGGACGCTGAATGTGTGTTTGAACGGACGAATTTTATTGGGTGGAAGTTGCGGATGAGGGGATGGAACAAGCGTGCACAGGAGGGCATGACGCTGATCGAAGTCTTGGTTGCGTTGTTGATACTGACGGTAGGGCTATTGGGGGCGGCGGCGATTCAGCTCAATGCGCTGAAGTACACCGACAGTTCACGGATGACCAGCCAGGCCAGTTTTATCGCCTACGACATGATGGACCGCATCCGCGCCAATTCCGGCGCTGATTACACCGTCACGCCGCCGACCTCGGGCAACCAGAGTGTCGCCCGCGATCAGGATCTCTACGATTTCACCACCAACATCGTCAATTTTGGCGGCGCGACGGCCACCGGCAGCGTGGCGTTGAACCAGCGGGTCTACACCATCACCATCACCTGGGATGACTCGCGCGCCGCCAATACCGCGAACTCGCGCCGCAGTTTCGTCTTGACCAGTCGCGCCACGGTCGACCCGGTGTCCACGCCATGAGCCGCTCCAGCCGAGGGTTTGGTTTGATCGAGTTGTTGATTGCGCTGGCGTTGAGCCTGATCGTGGTGCTGGGTGTGGTGCAGATTTTCATCGCGGCTAAAAATACCTACGTCAGCCAGAACGTCTCTGCGGGGATGCAGGAGGACGCGCGATTTGTATTGAGCAAGATGATTCAGGAAATCCGCATGGTCGGCATGTTCGGCTGTCTGGGGACTATCACTGACTCAAGTGAAACAGGTGATTTTAAAGCAAGCCAGATAACGCCCATCAGTTGGGACAACGCCAACCGCAAGCTGACCCTGGTGACGGCGGATGTCGGCGGCGGGGGCGGAGTGCCAGCCTGGACGGTCATTACTGACTGTCGAAACTCGGCGACGGCGTACACCGGCCTGCGCAAACCCGCGACGGGGTTTCTGGCGTTTCCGGTACGGCGATTGATCTACAGCTTCAGAAATAACCAGATATTGATGGGGGCTGGCGCCGGCAAGCCAACCCAATACGTGCTGGTGAACCACGTGGAGGCGTTCAACGTCAGCTTCGGCCTCGCCAGTTCGGCCACCGATGTGGYCGCCTCCAGTTACAGCAGCAACCCGTCAGACCCGGCACGCATTCGCAGCGTACGGCTGAGTCTGACCCTCGCGGACCCGAACAACCGGGTGCACTCCCAAACCTTCGACGTGGTTGCCGCTTTGCGCAACCGCTTGCCATGAGGGTGGCTGCCATGACGTCTCACGCCCAACGCGGTATGGCGCTGCTGGTCAGTCTGGTGTTTCTGCTGTTGCTGACGTTGATCGGCCTGTCTTCGATGCAGAACGCCACCCTGCAGGAAAAAATGGCCGGCAGCGTGAGCTTGCGCAATCAGTCGTTTCAAGGTGCAGAAGCGGCGCTGCGGGTGGGGGAAAGCGCCGTGCAGCGGGACGGCTATTCACTGCCGATTTGCAGCAGTGGCCGTCAGTGCTCACCGCCACCCGAGTCAAAGTCTGTGACTGCCGCTGGGGTTAATTCCGCTTCGGGGGTGACCTGGATCGCATCCGGAGCGGGCTATTATGGTGTGCAAAATATTGGCACTACCCAGGCTGCCGTGAATTTACCGACTCACACCAAGGCAACCCTGTACCGGGTGACGGCAGTAGGTATTGCAGGCCATTCGCGCAGCGTGGTGGAGAGTATTTATGCAAAATATTAAGCGCCACATTGCATGGCGACTGCGGGGGTATGGCGTTGGGTTGTTGCTGTGCCTGTCGATGCCGGCCTATTGTTTTACGTCGCCGGACCCACCAACCCCGAGTAAACGTCGATGTCTGGCCGCTGGCAATTGGTACGGTTTCTATCGCGACAGACAGGGGTTGACGGCAATCTGCCTGAAGCTGCCCGAAGCGTTCAGCGTTAAGATGCTCGACGGCAATGGCGATGGCGTGGTCGATAATCCCGACGCAATTTCCAGCGGGGTGATCTATATCGGCGATAATCCGTCCTCCGATGGTGTCGCCAATGACATCACCGGAAATGATTCCGGAGATGTGATCACCCCAGTGGTGGAAAAATCCGGCGGCGGCAGCCGTCGCATCATGTGGCGCCAAATACAGTAAGTGAGAGTTGAGGCATGCGTAGATCCAACCGAGGTTTTACCCTGATCGAAATCATGATCGTGATTGCGATCATCGGGATCGTGCTGACCATTGCCGCCCCGAGCTTCACCGAATACCTGAATAAGGGCCGGCGCAGCGAAATTGCCGGAGTGTTATCCGAGCAGGCGCAGATCCTTGAACGGTTCTATTCCCAGAAAAATGTCTATACCGATGCCACCGGCCTGAGCGCCGGCAATGACTATTACACCATCACCCCGACCCTCACAGACCAGACCTTCTTGCTGACAGCGGTGCGCAAGGCCGGTTCGAGCATGGCAGCCGACAAGTGCGGGGATTTCACCCTCAGCAATACCGGTGTCAAAAGCATGGTCAATGCGGCAGACGGGTTGACCGCCAAGGACTGCTGGGGCGGCTGAGTTTCTTTTGGGGCGCCATTTGCGCCCTCTGTCTATTTAACGGTTGGATCTGAACATGATCAGGCAACAGCAAGTGGTGATTGTCGGCGGCGGCGTGATTGGGCTGCTGACGGCATTCAATCTCGCGTCCGAAGTGCACAGCGTTGTGCTGCTGGATCGTTCGAACGTCGGGCAGGAGTCGTCCTGGGCGGGGGGCGGGATTGTTTCGCCGTTGTACCCGTGGCGCTACAGCCCGGCGGTCACTGCGTTGGCGCATTGGTCCCAGGATTTTTATCCACAGCTCGGTGAGCGACTGTTCGCCGCGACCGGGGTTGACCCTGAAGTTCATACCACCGGTTTGTACTGGCTGGATCTGGATGACGAGGCTGAAGCGCTGGCTTGGGCCAAGCGCGAGAATCGTCCGCTGCGGGCTGTGGATATCTCGGCGGCACACGATGCGGTGCCGGTGCTGGGCGCGGGTTTTTCGCGGGCGGTCTACATGGCCGATGTGGCTAATGTGCGCAATCCACGGCTGGTGAAGTCGCTGAAGGCTGCGTTGCTGGCGTTGCCGAATGTGACAATCCACGAGCAGTGCGAAGTCAGCGGGTTTATTCGTGAAGGCGATCGGGTCGTTGGCGTACAGACCGCGACGGGTACCATTCAGGGTGATCAAGTAGTGCTGACCGCCGGCGCCTGGAGTGGGGATTTACTGAAGAGTCTGGGGCTGGAACTGCCGGTCGAACCGGTAAAAGGGCAAATGATTCTGTACAAGTGTGCGGCGGATTTTTTGCCGAGCATGGTACTGGCCAAGGGGCGTTATGCGATTCCTCGGCGCGACGGGCACATTCTGATCGGCAGTACGCTGGAACATGAAGGCTACGACAAGACACCGACCGATTCGGCGCTGGAAAGCCTGAAGGCATCGGCGGTGGAGTTGATTCCCGCGTTGGCGGATGCCGAAGTTGTGGGCCATTGGGCCGGGTTGCGACCGGGCTCGCCGGAAGGCATTCCTTATATCGGTCAGGTGCCAGGGTTTGAAGGCCTTTGGCTCAATTGCGGGCATTACCGCAATGGGCTGGTGCTGGCGCCTGCGTCGTGTCAGTTGTTTGCCGATGTGATGCTCGGCCGCGAGCCGATTATTGATCCCGAGCCGTATGCGCCGATTGGGCGCATCTAGCCTCAGAAGTTTTGGCGCCTGGAAAATCGCTTCGCGAGCAGGCTCGCTCCCACAGGGGATTTGCATTGCTCACAGATCCGATGTGGGAGCGAGCCTGCTCGCGAAAGGGCCCTCAATCCAGCCCTAATTTCTTGAGCCTGTAACGCATCGACCTGAACGATAAACTCAACCGCTGAGCCGCCGCCGTGCGGTTCCAGCGGGTTTCCTCCAGCGCCTGGAGGAGGAGTTTGCGTTCGACGTTTTCCAGATAATGTTCAAGATTATCGATCTGCGTCAGGTCCGGCACCGCGCCTTCAGCCGTGCAATTACCCTCGGCCAGTCGTAAATCACTGGCTTCAATCTGCTTGTTTTCACACAAGGTGTGAGCCCGTTCGAGCACGTTCTCCAGTTCTCTCACATTGCCCGGAAATCGATAGCTTTTCAGCGCATCCAGCGCGAGCGGATGGAGCGTCGCGGGAGGTCGGCCGCTGCCGGCCGCCAAGCGCTTGAGCACATGGCTGGCCAGTGGTTCGATGTCGTCACGGCGTTCGCGCAACGAGGGAACCCGCAGTTCGATCACGTTGAGGCGGTAGTACAAATCCTGGCGAAATCGTTCGGCAGAGACTTCGGCATCGAGGTCTTTGTGAGTGGCGCAAAGGATGCGCACATCGACCACCGTCTCCTGTTGTTCGCCGACCCGGCGAACTGTTTTTTCCTGAATCGCGCGCAGCAGTTTGACCTGCATGGCCAAAGGTAAATCCGCGACTTCATCGAGAAATAGCGTGCCGCCATGGGCGGCCTGGAACAGACCGGGTTTGTCTTCGATGGCGCCGCTGAAACTGCCTTTGCGATGCCCAAAGAACTCGCTTTCCATCAGGTCTGACGGAATCGCCCCACAGTTGACCGGGACGAAGGGTTGCTGGGCTCGCGGTCCTTGTTCATGGATCAGTCTGGCGACCAATTCTTTGCCACTGCCGGATTCGCCGCTGATGTACACCGGGGCCTGGCTGCGCGCGAGTTTGTCGATGTGTTTGCGCAGGCTGCGCATGGGCAGGGAGTTACCCAGTAACCGGCGATCAACGGCTGTACTGGCCTCGCCCGGTGCAGGCAAGCGCAGGGCGCTGGTGATTAGCTCTCGCAACCGAGTGAGGTCGACTGGTTTGGTC
>NZ_JBFUKU010000147.1:0-13928 GCF_056400685.1 Pseudomonas sp. P5_A12
GTGTAACGCTGGTCGATCCACATGCCTTTGAGGTGATAGGTGTTGTCGCCATCACGCCACAAATGCAGGTTCAGTTTGCCGCTGTCGATGCTATGCAGATGCTTTTTGGCAAAGCGTCGCAGGCTGATCTCGTAGAGGTACGGCAGCGCCGCGATCACCTTGAACGGCTCGCTTGGCGGAATGTAGAAGTCGTTGGCGGTCTTGTCGCCGACCACAATGTCAACCTTCACGCCCCGACCCAGTGCCCGGTTGATTTCCCGGGTCACCGCCAGTGGCAGGTTGAAGTACGGTGTACAGATGGTCAGTTGATGCTGGGCGCTGGCGATCAACTCGCAAATCACCCGGTTCAATGGATTGTTCTTGCCCACTCCAAGTAACGGGCTGACCGACAAACCGCCCTTCAACGTGGTGCCCGCCGTGGTGTCGTACGCCGCGTGCTTGAGTCGGCTGCGCAAGTCGCCGATGTCGTGGCGCAGGCTGCGGGTGGTTGGCAGGTTCGGCAAGTCGAGGCGGTGCACGGCTTTGGACTCAAGGAAGCCGTGCTGAACCAAATGCTGCATCGAATTGGCCAGCGCCTGGTTCTGCAGTACGTGATATCGATCGAAGCGGTATTTATCAAACTTGTGCAGGTAAACGTTGTTCAGGCTCGCGCCGCTGTAAATCACGCAATCATCGATCACGAAGCCCTTCAAATGCAGCACGCCGAACAGTTCGCGTGTTTGCACCGGAACGCCATACACCGGCACTTCACTGGCGTGGGTGCGGGTCGCTTCCTGATACCACGCCGAGTTGCCCGGCTGCTTGCCGGCACCAATCAGCCCACGCTGGGCGCGCAGCCAGTCAACCACCACGACCACGTCCAGCTCCGGACGCGCCAATTTGGCGGCGTGCAAGGCATCGAGAATTTCCTGGCCCGCTTCATCCTGTTGCAGGTACAGCGCAACGATATAGATGCGGTGCGTGGCCTGGGCAATTTTTTCCAGCAGGCAACGACGAAATTCGGCAGCGCCGGAAAGGATGGTGACGGCATCGGCGGTCAGCGGAAAACTGCGCAGTTTGGGCAGCAGAGAGCGTTTGAAAAGCGACGGCATAGGGCTCGCAGTGGGTCGAATCCGAGGAATTCATGAGCTTACACCATGGATTGCCTTGGGTCTTGTTACCGTCTGTAATGACCCCTTCGCGAGCAGGCGATGAAAATTCCTGCTGACCCAGTCGAACGAACGTTCTACTGTTTTGCAACATGAACAAACTGACCCGCTCCGTGTTTGAACTTTACATTTTCTGGGAGACTTTACATGTCTAACGCTGAAGTTCGTCCGCCATTGCCACCCTTCACCCGCGAATCGGCCATCGAAAAAGTTCGCCTGGCCGAAGACGGCTGGAACTCTCGTGACCCGGAACGGGTATCGCTGGCTTACACCCTGGACACCCAATGGCGCAACCGCGCAGAGTTCGCCCACAACCGTGAAGAAGCCAAAAGTTTCCTGACCCGCAAATGGGCCAAGGAACTGGATTACCGCTTGATCAAGGAACTCTGGGCCTTCACCGGCAACCGCATCGCCGTGCGCTATGCCTATGAATGGCACGACGACTCGGGCAATTGGTTCCGTTCCTACGGCAACGAGAATTGGGAGTTCGATGAAAACGGGCTGATGGCCAACCGGTTTGCCAGCATCAATGACCTGCCCATCAAAGAAAGCGAACGCAAGTTCCACTGGCCGCTGGGGCGTCGCCCGGATGATCACCCGGGACTGTCCGACCTCGGCTTATAGGATCCTACAGGGATCCAGACGGGTCGCCGCAGAAGTCGGATCCAGGTAAGATACCGCCCCTTCCCCGCAGCCCTTTCCTGCACCCCGCCGAAATAAGCCGATTCCATGCCTTTCGAACTCAGTGTTGACCTCACCACCCTGGCCATTCTGGCCGTTGTTGCTTTTATTGCCGGTTTCATCGACGCGATTGCCGGGGGTGGCGGTCTGCTGACCACCCCGGCACTGCTGACCGCCGGCCTGCCGCCGCATCTGGTGCTGGGTACCAACAAGTTGAGTTCGACTTTCGGCTCGGCCACCGCCAGTTTCACCTTCTACCGTCGCAAGCTGTTTCATCCCCGGCAGTGGGTGCACGCCATCGTCGGCACACTGGTCGGTGCATTGACCGGCGCCGTGGTCGCGCATTACTTGCCGGCCGAGTGGCTGAACAAAATGCTCCCGGTGATCGTCTTCGCCTGCGGCCTGTATCTGTTATTCGGCGGCACGCCGAAAGCGCCGCTGGACAGCGACGCACCGATCAAGAAAAAGTGGCAATCGACCCAAGGCTTCAGCCTCGGCTTCTATGACGGCGTGGCTGGTCCCGGCACAGGCGCATTCTGGACCGTCAGCACGCTGCTTATGTATCCCATCGATCTGGTGAAAGCCAGCGGTGTGGCGCGCAGCATGAACTTCGTCAGCAACATTGCGGCGCTGTCGGTGTTTGTGTTTTCCGGGCAGGTGGACTGGATCATCGGCCTGAGCATGGGCCTGTCGGTGATGGTCGGCGCATTCTTTGGGGCTCGCACCGCCATCAGCGGCGGTGCGAAGTTCATTCGACCGGTGTTCATCACCGTGGTGCTGGGCTTGACCGTGCGCCTAGCCTGGCAGCACTGGTTCAGCGTGGCCTAAGCGCCGCGCCACATAGACATCAATCAAGTATCGAGCAATCGARCGCGACGCCGGCAACGGCGGCAGCGCGTGAACGTTGAACCACTGGGCGTCTTCGATTTCGTCTTCCTGACAGACAATCTCGCCGCCGGCGTACTCGGCATGGAAACCCAGCATCATTGAGTGCGGGAATGGCCAGCACTGGCTGCCCAGGTACTGGATGTTCTTGACCTCGATCTGCACCTCTTCGCGGACCTCGCGAATCAGGCAGTCTTCGGCCGACTCACCCGGCTCGGCAAACCCGGCCAGCGTGCTGTAAACGCCGCTGACAAAACGGGGCGAACGCGCCAACAAGACTTCATCGCCACGGGTCACCAGTACGATCATGCTCGGCGAAATGCGCGGGTAATAACGCAAATCACAAGGCTCGCAATACATCGCCCGCTCACGCGGAACTTGCGTCGCCACTTGGCCACAGTTGCCGCAGAAACGGTGCTCACGGTACCAGGTGCCAATTTGCGCGGCATAGCCGAGCACCTTGTATATCGTGTGATCGCCTTCAAGCATGAACGCCCGCAGACCTTTCCAGTTGCACCCTGGAACGTCGCTGGAACTGCGCAGTTCCAGCAGATAGACCGGCTCACCATCAAGATGACCGATGCCGTGCTCGGCGAGAATCGACAGGTCCTGACGCTTGAGCCATTCGCGCGGGAACAGTGCGCCATTGTCATCGAACAGGAAGCCCTCCGGGCTGCGGGCCACGGCCCAGCCGCCGGGTTGATCGGTGTCCAGTACTGCGGTGGTCCAGCGTGAAGTCATTTTTAATCAATCCAGAAATTCGGGTTTCTGTTTGCTCATATGGGCGGCCATGGCCACGCGCAAGTCAGTGGATTGCAGCATGGCGGCGTTCCAGGTGGCGACGTATTCGAGGCCGTCGTCGATGCGATGGTCGCGCATGTAGCTGATCATCTCTTTGGTACCGGTGACCGCAATCGGCGACTTGCTGGCAATCTCGCGGGCAATGCCCATGACGCCATCCAGCAGGCTGGCGGTGTCACTGTAGACGCGATTGACCAGGCCGATGTTGCGCGCTTCGTCGGCACCAAACGTGCGACCAGTGTAAGCCAGTTCACGCAGCATGCCGTCACCGATGATGCGCGGCAAGCGTTGCAAGGTGCCGACGTCGGCGGCCATGCCGATGTCGATTTCCTTGATCGAGAATTGCGCGTCTTCGGCGGCGTAACGCATGTCACAGGCCGAAATCAAGTCGATTGCACCCCCGAGGCAATACCCCTGAATCGCCGCCAGAACGGGCTTGCGGCAATTGTCGACAGCATTGAAGGACGCTTGCAGAGCGAGGATCTTGCGGCGGAGAAGGCGCGCGTTGCGACCGACATCCTTGCCCAGCTCATTGGCCACGCCGGCCAGCATCATCAGGTCGATGCCGGAGGAGAAATGCTTGCCGGCACCGCTGAGGACCACCACGCGCGCTTCGTCGGTGTCGTCGACCCACTGGAAAATCTCGATGATCTCGCTCCAGAACGCGGCGTTCATCGAGTTGATCTTTTCCGGGCGGTTGATCTGCACATGGGCGATGTTGTCGGCGAGTTCGACGGTGAACGCGGTGTACTGAGACATGGCAGTGATCCTTTACCGGGCAAAAAAATGAGGCCCGGACTATAACAAGGCATGGGTGCGGGGAGTAAGGCAGTGGTTCGGCCAAAAACGGGACTGACTCCAGAATTTCCTGTAACTGCGAGGGCCTCATCGCGGGCAAGCCCGCTCCCACAAAATCGACAGAAAGAAATGAATAATTGTTCACGCTGCGGTGTTCTTCTTACATGACCCAAAACGATCGTGGTTTTAACCGAAACCCGTAACCCTTGGAGCCTTGCCCATGAACCTGCGATTTGCTGTTTTCACCGCCCCGCTGCTGCTTGCCGGTTGCCTGTCGGCAGCCCTGACCAGTTCATTGGCCCTTGCCCATGGCGACGATGAAGCGCCCGCCAGACCCAACTGCCCCAAAGGCCAGGTCTTCGACTCCAGATCGCAAAAATGCCTCAAACAAAACAACAGCCTGGTACCGGATGAAGACCGCACCAATTATGCCTATCGTCTGGCCAAGGACGGTCGCTACGAAGAAGCCCTGGCCCTGCTCGATACACTAAAAGAACCGAACACTGCCAAAGCGTTAAACTATCGCGGCTACGCCACGCGTAAACTGGGGCGTACTGACGAGGGCATCGGTTACTACCTGCAATCGGTCAAACTCGACCCGCGGTATGCGCAAGTGCGCGAATACCTCGGCGAAGCCTATGTGATCAAAGGACGACTGGACCTGGCTCAAGAGCAGTTGCAGCACATCAAATCGATCTGCGGCAGCAGCTGCGAGGAATACCAGGACCTGGCCGAAGCCATTAACGATTCATCGAAAACCTGACACCTGATACAGACGGAGGTCGCCATCGCCAGCGATCAAACAATCAGGGCCGAACTGGGCCAGCATTTAGCGCGTTTGTGGCGCTATGGCTTGCTGTTGTCCCGGCAACGGCATGTGGCCGAAGACTTGGTGCAGTCGACCTGCGTGCGGGCGCTTGAGCGTGCCGGGCAATTTGACCCCGACACGCGCATGGACCGCTGGCTGCTGAGCATTCTGCATTCGATCTGGCTTAACGAAGTGCGCTCCCGACGGGTACGCCAGGGTCAGGGATTGGTGGATGCCGAAAGCCAGTTGTCGTTTGACGGCGAGCACGCGGCGCAGACCCATGTGCGCGCAGCTCAAGTGATCCGGCGAGTGGACGCGTTGCCCGAAGCCCAACGCGAAACGGTGTACCTGGCGTACGTCGAAGGGTTGTCGTACCGCGAAGTCGCCGAGGTGCTGCAAGTGCCCATCGGCACAGTCATGAGCCGGCTGGCCGCTGCTCGGATAAAACTGGCCGAATATCCACCGCTGCATGCCGTACCGAACCCTTTCACGGGAGAACGTCGATGAACGATCGTGCCACACCCTCAGACGAGCAACTCGTGGCCTATCTCGACAACCAACTCGAAGTCGAACAACGCGCTCGCATCGACATGGCCATCGCCGAAGACTCGACGCTCAACCTGCGCCTGCAATGGCTGGCCCGCAGCAGCCTGCCGTTCAAGGAGGCTTATGAAGAAATGGGCCAACAGGCACCTCTGGACCGATTGCAGTTCATGCTCGACACCTTACCTTCCCCTGAACGCCCGGCAATGAATCGCCGCTGGTTTCTTGCGGCCGCTGCCAGTCTGGTGGTCGGGAGCGTGGTGGCGGACCGTTTGTTCCTCAGTTGGCAATCGAGCCAGCAAAAGCCTAATTGGCGCGGGCTGGTGGCGGATTACATGTCGCTCTACGTACCAGAAACCCTGGAGCACTTGCCCAGCGATGAGTCCACCCAGCGGGCACAACTGGGGGTCATCGATGCGCGCCTGGGGCTGAACCTTTCGCCGGCAAAACTGGTCCTGCCACGGTCCGAATTCCGGCGCGCGCAAATCCTTGAATACGAGGGTGTGCCCATTGCGCAGATTACCTACCTCGACCCGGTGCATGGCCCGATTGCGCTGTGCGCGACCCGTTCCAACGGCGGCAGCCGACATTTCGCCCGAGAACGCCGGCATGGCATGAACGTCGTGTATTGGGCAGACATGGAACACGCGTGGATGCTGATCGGACATAACCCGGCGGCGGAGCTCGAAGACATGGCGAAATTGTTGCGAACCCGGCTGAGCGCGTAGCTCTGTAGCAGCTRCCGAGCCYGCRAGGCTGCGTTCGAGGACGTAGTCCTCGTAAAATCAGGCAACCGTTTCTTTCAGAAAAACCACGCCCTCCGGACTTGCGAGGACTGCGTCCTCGARCGCAGCCTCGCAGGCTCGGTAGCTGCTACAAAGAAAGCGTCAGGGTTGGGTAGGCAACCACAAACGAAACCGTGCGCCGCCCAGCGGTGACGGTTCGACTGTCATTGTGCCACCCTGCGCTTCCAGCGCCCGGCGACTGATCGCCAGTCCCAGGCCAAACCCGCCAGTTGCCCGATCCCGACTGCGATCCAGCCGATAAAACGGCTCGAAGATCCGCTCCCGCTCATCATCCGGAATGCCGATCCCATCGTCCTCCACCCAGATCTCACACCCCTTCGCTGACACCTGCACACCAATCTGAATGCGCTTTTCGCAATAGCGCATGGCATTACGCAGCAGGTTCTGAATCGCACGGGCGGTCAGGCGCGGGTCAAGGACGAAGCGTTCGAGCTGGCCGTGAAGCCGCACATCCATCACGACGTGCGGCGATTCCAGTTCTTCATCAACGCTCCCCAGAATGCTGTCGATAAACTCATCCAGCGACACTTCAACCTGCTCCGGCAACTGTGCCGGGTTTTGCAAGCGGCTGTAGGACAGTAACTCCAGGACCAACTCATCGAGTTCGCGGATGTGCGCAACCAACGCTTGCAACCGCTCGCGACTGGCCGTGGGCAAGTCATCGGACAGCGCCAGGGCAAGACCGAAATCCAGGCGGGTCAGCGGCGTGCGCAGTTCGTGGGACACGGCATTGAGCAAGTCGCGCTGCTGGTTCAGCAGGTTTTCGATGTCGCCGGCCATGGTGTCGAAGACGTTGGCCAGGCTGCCAATGTTGGAGTGTCGGGAAATCTGCGTGCGCTCGCTCAAGAGGCCTTTGCCGAAACGTTCGGCGGTGCCTTTGAGGCGTTCCAGATCGCGCCAGTGCGGGCGCAGCCACAGCAGCAGGCACGCGAGCATGGTCGCACCGATCAGCACGTTGATGCTCCAGTACAACAGGCTGACGTCCATTGGGTCCGGCGGCACAACCATTTGTACGACCAATTGCTCGTTCAGCGGCGCCACGGCCAAAGTCCGCCAGCCCCAGTCGCCGATGCGCACCACGTTCTCGCCGCGCTGCAGGCTTTCGCGCTCGAACAGGGTGAAATCGGGATCGTCATTGCGCGTCAACACGATGTGTAGCGGGGCGAACTCCTTGTCCATCTCGACTGCCATTGCTGGCCATTGCGCTTCGGGGACGGCGTGGAATTGTTTGACGATGAGGGTTTGCAAGCCGCGCGAATAGTCGAGGTTGTAGGTGACAAAGCGCTCTTGGAAGACCTTGACCACCAAGTCTGGCACCAGGTAAATCGCCGCGCTGAACGAAACGATGGTCACCAGGTACAGGCGAAACAGAATCCTGAACATCTTCTCAGCATTCCCACTCGGAACGGCTGAACAGGTATCCCTTGCCCCACACGGTCTTGATCTTGCGCGCCTCGCCCGCGTTGTCGTCGAATTTGCGTCGCAACTTGGAAATCGCCACGTCCACCGAGCGGTCGGTGCCGTTGAATTCGATGCCRCGCAGGCGTTGCAGGATCTGGTCGCGGCTCAGCACTTCGCCGGCATGTCGGGCCAGCACCACCAAAAGGTTGTACTCGCCGCTGGACAGCTCGACCAATTGCTCGCGCCAGGTCACGGTGCGCTCGGACAGATCGATGCACAGGTTGCCCATGAGGATACGGTCGTTAACGGTCTGCGGCTCGCCAAGGCTGCTGCGGCGCAACAGCGTGCGTACGCGGGCCAGCAAAACACGGGGCTCGCAGGGTTTGGTGACGTAATCGTCGGCGCCCATTTCCAGGCCTAGGACCTGATCGTGGCTGTCGTCGCGGGCGGTGAGCATCAGAATCGGCAGCGTGGCCGAATCCGCTCGCAGCAAGCGGCAGACTTGCAGACCGTCGAGCCCTGGCAGCATCAGGTCGAGGATTACCAGGTCCGGCGGATTGACCCGCGCGCGCTCACGCACGAAGTCGCCACGGCTGATAACGCTGACTGAATAGCCGTTGCGTTCCAGGTAGCTGGCGATCAGTTCGGAGAGCGCGGTGTCGTCTTCGACCAGGAGGATGTTGGGCATGGGTGTTTCCAGGGAGTTCGGTGGCGACTGGTTGCCCGCGATGACGGCATGACAGTCGCAAAAAATATCAAGTCGCCAAGGATATACGCCCTCACCCCCACCTGAGCAAAACCCTTACACAATTTCACACAGCACCAACAAAGCTTCACCGCTACCCTCGTCGGCGCCCCGTAGGATGCGGGGGGTCAATATTGGGGTATTTCCATGTCAAAGAATCTGCTTGCCGCGTTCGGCCTGCTTGCACTGGTGCTGACGCTGAGCGCTTGTGACAAGTCCTCCAACGCCGAAGAACAGGCACCGCTGGCCACCGTACGTATCGAAACCATCGAAGCCCGACCGCTGTCGATCACCAGCGAATTGAGCGGGCGGATTGCCGCGCCACGGATGGCCGAAGTCCGCGCCCGTGTCGCCGGCGTCGTGCTGCAACGCACCTTCAATGAAGGCAGCGATGTGAAAAAAGGCGACGTGCTGTTCCGAATCGATCCGGCCCCGTTCAAGGCTGACCTGGACAGCGCCGAAGCGGCGTTGCGCAAAGCCGAGGCCAATGCATTCCAGGCCCGGCTGCAAGAGCAGCGTTATGCCCAGCTGATCGAAGGCAACGCCATCAGCGCTCAGGATTACGACAACGCCCGCGCCAGTGTCCGGCAGACCGCAGCGGATGTCGCCGCCAGCAAAGCGGCCGTGGAGCGGGCGAAACTCAACCTCGGCTACGCCACGGTCACCGCGCCGATTTCCGGTCGCATCGGCCGCGCACTGGTGACCGAAGGCGCGCTGGTCGGGCACAACGAAACCACGCCTCTGGCGCTGATTCAGCAACTCAACCCCATTCATGCCGACCTGACCCAGTCGACCCGCGAACTCAACGACCTGCGACGGGCCTTCCGTTCCGGCCAGTTGCAGCAAGTCGGCCAGGGACAGGCCAAAGCCACGTTGATCCAGGACGACGGCAGCCTCTATCCGCTGCCGGGCAAGCTGCTGTTCACCGACATTACCGTCGACCCCGGCACTGGCCAGATCATCCTGCGCAGCGAGTTTCCCAACCCGGACCTCGACTTGCTGCCCGGCAGCTTCGTGCGTGTACGTTTGGAACAAGCGGTGAACCAGCAAGGCATCAGCGTTCCGCAACGGGCGATCCAGCGTGACAGTGCCGGTATTGCGCAAGTGTTGCTGCTCGACGCCGAAGAGCGCGTTGGCCTGCAACCGATTGAACTGGGCGCGGTGCAGGACGATCGCTGGATCGTCACCGGCGGCCTCAAGCCAGGCGACCGCATTGTCATCGAAGGCCTGCAACACGCGCGCCCCGGTGAGCAGGTCCAGATCGACAGTACCCCTCTTCCACTTGCCCAGGTTTCTGGTCAGTAAGCAGGACGCTTTTTTATGCCGCAGTTCTTTATTGATCGCCCGGTCTTCGCCTGGGTGGTTGCCTTGTTCATCCTGTTGGCGGGCGCTTTGGCCATTCCGCAGTTGCCGGTGGCGCAGTACCCCGACGTCGCCCCGCCGCAAATTGAAATTTACGCCGTGTACCCGGGCGCTTCGGCGCAGACCGTGGACGAGAGCGTGGTCAGCCTGATCGAGGAAGAACTCAACGGCGCGGATCATTTGCTGTATTTCGAGTCGCAAAGCAGCCTTGGCAGCGCCACCATCAAGGCCACGTTTCAACCGGGCACTGACCCGGAAATGGCTCAGGTCGATGTGCAAAACCGACTCAAAGTAGTGGAATCGCGGCTGCCGCAAGCGGTCATTCAGCAAGGCCTGCAAGTAGAAAAAGTCTCCGCCGGCTTCCTGCTGCTGGTCACCCTCACCTCCAGCGACGGCAAGCTCGACGATGTGGCGCTCAGCGATTACCTGGCGCGCAACGTGATGAACGAGATCAAGCGCCTGGACGGCGTCGGCAAGGCGCAGTTGTATGGCGCCGAACGGGCCATGCGCATCTGGATCGACCCGCAGAAGCTGATCGGTTTCAACCTGACCCCGGCCGACGTCAACGCGGCCATTGTCGCGCAAAACGCCCAGGTGTCCGCTGGTAGCATCGGCGACTTGCCGACCCGCACCACGCAGGAAATTACCGCGACCATTTTGGTGAAGGGCCAGTTGTCGACACCGGAGGAATTCGCCGACATCGTCCTCAAGGCCAACCCCAACGGCTCTACCGTACGCATCGGTGATGTCGCGCGAGTCGAAATCGGCAGCCAGGAATACAATTTCTCTACCCGCCTGAATGGCAAACCGTCGACCGCCGTCAGCGTGCAGCTGGCGCCGGGCGCCAATGCCTTGAGCACCGCCACCTTGGTGCGGGCGAAGATGGACGAACTGTCGCGCTACTTCCCGGCCGGCGTGGAATACAAGATCCCTTACGACACCTCGCCCTTCGTCAAAGTCTCGATCACCAAAGTGGTTTACACCCTTGGCGAGGCGATGCTGCTGGTGTTTGCGGTGATGTTCCTGTTCCTGCAAAACATCCGCTATACGCTGATCCCGACGCTGGTGGTGCCGGTCGCGCTGATGGGTACGTTCGCGACCATGTTGGCGCTAGGGTTCTCGATCAACGTGCTGACCATGTTCGGCATGGTACTGGCCATCGGTATTCTGGTGGACGACGCCATTGTGGTGGTGGAGAACGTCGAGCGAATCATGGCCACCGAGGGGCTATCGCCCAAGGAGGCGACGCGCAAGGCCATGAAACAGATCACCGGAGCGATCATCGGCATCACGCTGGTGCTGGTGGCGGGGTTCATTCCGATGGCGTTCATGCAAGGTTCGGTCGGGGTGATTTACCGGCAGTTCTCGTTGTCAATGGCCACTTCGATCCTGTTCTCCGCGTTCCTTGCTCTGACGTTGACCCCGGCGTTGTGCGCGACACTGCTCAAGCCGATCGCCAAGGGTGAGCATCACGAGAAAAGCGGTTTCTTCGGCTGGTTCAACCGGGGTTTTGACCGTCTGACCGAGCGTTATCAAGGTTGGGTTGCCTACGCGCTGAAGCGCAGCGGACGTTACCTGTTGATCTATGGCGTACTGCTGATCGGTCTGGCGGTGTGTTTCAGTCGTCTGCCCTCCTCGTTCCTGCCGGTCGAGGACCAGGGTTACACCATCACCGACATCCAACTGCCACCCGGTGCGAGCAAGAATCGGACGGTGCAGGTGGTTGAGCAGATTGAAGCGCACAACGCCACGGAACCGGGCATTGGCGACAGCACCATCATTCTGGGCTTCAGCTTTTCAGGCAGCGGGCAGAACGCCGCGCTGTCTTTTGCCACGCTCAAGGATTGGTCTGAACGCAGCGGCGATGATTCAGCGAGTTCGATTGCCGACAGGGCCAACGCCGCGTTCAGCCAGATCAAAGACGCCGTGGTGTTCTCCGTGTTGCCACCGCCGGTTGACGGCCTCGGCACTTCCAGCGGTTTCGAGTTCCGCTTGCAGGACCGTGGCGGCCTTGGCCATGCGACGCTGATGCAGGCACGCAGTGAATTGCTCGCCGCTGCCGAGAAAAGCCCGATCCTGATGAACGTTCGCGAAAGCGCCCTGGCCGAAGCGCCGCAAGTACAACTGGAAGTCGACCGCAAACAGGCCAATGCGCTGGGTATTTCGTTTGCCGACATCGGTAACGTGCTGTCCACTGCCGTCGGTTCGGCCTACATCAACGACTTCCCCAATCAGGGGCGCATGCAGCGGGTGGTGGTGCAGGCCGAAGGCGATCAACGCAGCCAGGTGGCGGACCTGCTGAAGATGCACGTGCGCAACAATGCCGGAAAAATGGTGCCTTTGTCGGCCTTCGTCCAGGCCAAATGGACCCAGGGCCCGGCGCAACTGACCCGCTACAACGGCTACCCCGCCATCGCCATTTCCGGCGAACCGTCACCGGGCCACAGCACTGGCGAAGCCATGACGGAAATCGAGCGGCTGGTTGCCCTTGGCCCGACGGGATTGGGGCAGGAGTGGACCGGGTTGTCGTTGCAGGAACGCTTGTCCGGCAGTCAGGCGCCCATTCTGCTCGGGCTGTCGCTGCTGATCGTGTTCCTGTGCCTGGCGGCGTTGTATGAAAGCTGGTCGATTCCGACTTCGGTGCTGCTGGTGGTGCCGCTAGGTGTGCTCGGCGCGGTATTGGCCGTGACCCTTCGCGGGATGCCCAACGATGTGTTTTTCAAGGTCGGGCTGATCACCATCATCGGCCTGTCGGCGAAGAACGCGATCCTGATCATTGAATTCGCCAAGAGCCTGTACGACGAAGGTCATGACTTGATCGACGCCACGTTGCAAGCCGCACGCTTGCGACTGCGGCCGATTGTGATGACGTCGCTGGCGTTTATCCTCGGYGTGGTGCCATTGGCGATTGCCACCGGGGCAAGCTCGGCGAGTCAGCAGGCGATTGGTACGGGGGTGATTGGCGGGATGATCACGGCAACGCTGGCGGTGGTGTTTGTGCCCGTGTTTTTTGTGGTGGTGATGAAGCTGGTGCGCAAACGACATAAAACCATGTGATCAACAACACATCCACGGTGGGAGCGGCGGTGCTCCTTGTGGTCACAACCGGCTGCACTGGGCTAAGGTATTTGCAAAGCCCCGACGCATCGAGCCTCCATGCCCTTCCTCGCCCGCACCCACCCTCGCCTGTCTGCCGCCACCGTCCTGGGGGTGGCGACAAGCATTCTGGTTCCTGCCGATACGGTCGTTGGTAAAATCCTCGTCGGCTGGAATGCCGGGGTCTGGACTTATCTGATCCTGATGCTGTGGCTCGCTGCCCGCGCCAAGGCGCCGGACGTGAAGCGCATTGCCGAAATCGAAGACGAAAACGCCGGGCTGGTCCTGTTTGTGGTGTGCATCGCAGCGCTTGCCAGCCTGGCCACCATTACCTACGAACTGGCTGGCAGCACAGACCTGGACACCAGCCGCAAGTGGCTGCATTACGGCTTTACCGCGCTAAGCGTCATCGGTTCGTGGCTGCTGATCGGAGTGATTTTCAGTGTGCACTACGCCCGTTTGTTTTACACATGGGACGGCAAAGACTTGGCGTTACTCTTTCCCGAGGGGCTGGATAACCCTGATTACTGGGACTTCCTGTACTTCTCCTTCACCATCGGCGTGGCAGTGCAGACCGCGGATGTCAGCGTGGCAACGCCGCAGATGCGCAAGATTGTGCTGGCGCAGTCGTTGATCGGGTTTGTGTTCAATACGGCGATTCTCGGGTTTTCGATCAATATCGCGGCTGGGCTTTTTGGTTGATTATTGTCGAAACGCGATAGCAGACCATTCCTTTAGACCTGTCATCTTTGACAGTTTCGCAGCGATTACACCTGGCATAGGTTTGGGTAGGCAGGAAACCTTTTCCTGCCGGATACAGGGCCAAGGAGCAACATCATGCCTTCTACTAAACC
>NZ_JBFUKU010000148.1:0-13905 GCF_056400685.1 Pseudomonas sp. P5_A12
ACACCCACTTCGATACCCGTGCACTGGTGCTCAACGGCTTCCTGGCACTGGACTCGATTTTTCTCGGCAACATCAACCTCGACCGCATCAAGGCCGACAACTGGACCTTGGACCTGACCGCCCGCTACAAYGTGGCACAACGCTGGCAGTTCGACATCAACGTCCCCGTGATTTATCGCGAATCAACGTATTCCTCCGGTGGCGCCGGTGGCGCAGGCCCGGTGACGTCAGACGCAACCGTTACCCGCGATCCAACCATCGGCGATGTGAACGTCGGTGTTGCTTACAAGTTTCTGGATGAGACGGCCAGTCTGCCCGACTCGGTCTTTACACTGCGCCTCAAGGCGCCGACCGGTGATGACCCTTACGGCATCAAGCTGGTCAATGACCCGAACAACGATAACCTCTCGGTACCCGAAGACTTGCCTACCGGCAATGGTGTCTGGTCGATCACCCCCGGAATCTCGCTGGTCAAGACCTTCGACCCAGCCGTGCTGTTCGGCAGCCTGGCCTACACCTACAACATGGAAGAATCTTTCAGCGACATCAGCCCTCAGGTCAACTCCAAGGTGCCTGGGGACGTGAAGCTGGGCGACTCCTGGCAGGTCGGCGCCGGCATTGCATTCGCCTTGAACGAGAAAATGAGTATGTCGTTCTCGTTCACCGATCAGTTCGCCCGCAAGAGCAAGATCAAGCCGGATGGTGGCGATTGGCAATCGATCACCAACAGCGATTACAACTCGGCCAACTTCAACATCGGCATGACCCTGGCAGCATCCGAAAACCTGACGATCGTTCCCAACCTGGCCATCGGCGTCACTGACGATGCGCCAGACTTTTCCTTCAGCCTGAAATTCCCGTACTACTTCTAATAGGCAGCCACAAAAAACCCGCTTTTTCAGCGGGTTTTTTCGTTTTACTGGCAGCTAAAAACTTTCGGCTCAACGTATCTGGTGCTTATGCAACAAACGGTAAAAGGTAGGCCTGGATATCCCCAGTACTTTGGCGGCGATGCTCAAATTATCGCTGTGGCGGTTAAGTACATCGCACAAGGCCTGGCGCTCTGCCCGGTCCTTGTAGTTCTCCAACGTGCCCATCGGCGCGGCAGTGGTCTGCTGACTGATCAACCCCAAGTCGCGCGCCTCTATCTGCCGACCTTCGGCCAACACCAGGCCGCGCCGTACCCGGTTAGCCAGCTCACGCACGTTGCCTGGCCAGTCATGCTTGCCCATGGCAATCAGCGCGTCATCGCTGAAACTGCGAGGACGGCGGCCGGTTTCATGGCTGTAGTAGTGGGCAAAGTGGTTGGCCAGCATCGACAGGTCGGCATGGCGCTCACGCAGTGGGGCGGTGACGACTTGTAGTACGTTCAGGCGATAGTACAAATCCTCGCGAAAGCATTTGTTTTCGATCATGGCCTCAAGGTCTACGTGAGTCGCCGCCAAAACCCGCACATCCACCGGAATCGGCTCACCGCCACCGACACGCTCGATGTGTTTTTCCTGTAGGAAACGCAGCAGGTGAGCTTGCAGCTCCAAGGGTAAGTCACCGATCTCATCGAGAAACAGTGTGCCGCCATTGGCCGCTTCGATCCGTCCGACCTTGCGTTGATGGGCCCCCGTGAAGGCCCCCTTCTCATGGCCAAACAGCTCTGACTGGATCAGGTGTTCGGGAATCGCACCGCAATTGATCGCCACAAAAGGTTTGCTGTGGCGCTGGGACTGACGGTGCAGGGTGCGGGCCACCAATTCCTTACCGGTACCGCTTTCACCACGAATCAATACCGGAGACTCGGTGGGCGCCAGCTTGCACAGCAATTTTCGCAGCTCACGAATCGGCTTGCTGTCGCCAAGTAGCTCGTGCTCATCCTGATTCACGTGAGTCGTGCCGCCCTGCCCGCGCAGTCGCGCCATGCCGAACGCCCGCGCCAGCGTGACTTGAACGCGGGAGGCTTCGAATGGCAAGGTATGGAAGTCGAAAAACCATTCAAAAACGAAATCCCCGGCATTCTGCAAGCGCAGCACATCCTGATTGAGCACAGCGATCCACTCGGTGCCACTGCGACTGATCAGCCCTTTGACAGGATCGGGGTGTTCCAGATGAAAGGGTTGTAAACGCAACAGGCCAACGTCGCAGATTCGATCGGTGGCGTTTTCCAGGGAACAGCTATCAACATCCCACCCCAAAGAGCGCAATCCCGGTATCAGATGATGGCATTCGTCACAGGGATCTACTACTAACAGACGTCGTAACGCAGGCGTTTCGATCATGACTGTTCCTTGACGCCAAATTTTAGGAAATATTATTAAAAACAGTCATTTGGCTGACATGGCTGTAACATTAGCAAGAATTTGACAGGGCCTTGTATCGATTGACTATAGAAGCGCTACATAATCAGTTATAAAAAAATTATTTGTGAGCAGACTAACGAATCGAATCTTTCATTCAGCTTTCAAAGTTGCCTCCTGCATTAAGCATATGAAAGAAAGTTGAAATTTTTTTTGATTGTGTGTGACCTGACCGACTGTTGGGGGCATCAGTACAAGTAACCAGCCGGACGGTAAGCCCAACCGACGGCATATCACTTGATTGGGCATACAGAGAGAAGACCCTATGACCGCCCCGCTCCGTATCAACGAAGCTCTTTTGATTGCCGACCGCGCCTTCCAACCCTTCCAATGCGTCGCCTGGGCTCAACAAGACGGCAATGGCGAACTCTGCATCACCGTCATTGACCGCACCAATACCCATATCGGTCACACCCAAATCCCCAGCAGTGCCTATTCCGATCCTGCACAACTCGAACTCCTGCTGCAGCAGGCCCGTGCCGAGTTGAGCCAGGAAGGTTATGAACTGCAATTCTGGTCCATGCCGCATTAAGGGGTTTGCGGATTACGTCATCGTAATCCGCCCCTTCGCCTTCTATCCAATTGGCTGTTTTCAACAGTAACAACGTACCCACACTCCAACTTTGCCGTATCGAACTACTTGGCAGACTTGTCAGTGGTTCGAAAAGACACTGTTCTGGCACACAGTGACCCTCCGCCTGTTAGTTATGACAGTTGTGCGATCATTCATTCAGGGATTGAATGTTTAGCAGGCAGTTATCCTCCTGCCCCCCTCGGGTTTCGGTCAGCTCGCAAGGAGATGCGCGCATGCCACACCAGACGGCTTTTGCCCTACCTGAATCGCGGTACATACCTGGCGACCTGGATCACAGTTTTGCCTGCAGTGGCAAAACCCAAGTGTATTTCGCCGGTAGCATTACGAGCCTCGCCAACAGCGTGGACATTGACCCCAATGGTCGCGTGCTGGTGGCGGCGACCGTCGGCATGCCGAATGGCAGCTGTTTTGGCCTCGCTCGATTACTGGAAGATGGCTCGGCGGACCTCGCATTTGGCACTAACGGCAGCGTTATAGGGCAGTTCCAGCGCGGTCACGAGGCAATGGCAGGCAAGGTCCACGTTCTCGCCAACGGCCACATTCTGGTGGCAGGCCTCCACTATGAAAGCGCTCACCGAACGCTGCCAGCACTGGCGCTGTTTGATTCGCAAGGTCACCCCGTCGAACACTTCGCTGACAACGGGCTTTGTGTCGTACGCCTGCCGGGGAACCTGTCCCTGGGCATGCGTAATCTCTGGCTCCCTCCTGGCGTTCCGGGGGCCGAAGCCTGCGACGTACAGGTCCAGGCTGACGGCCGAATCCTGCTGCTCGCCAACCACCATTTCGAACTGGCCGATCATGTCGGCCTGCTGATCCGCCTCACCCGCCAGGGCGAGCTGGACACGTCCTTCAACGGCCGCGGTTTTGTGATTGTCAGGCATTTACTGATGAACTCCTGGCTCAGCAGCCTGATGCTGCAACGCGATGGTCGCATCATGGTGGGAGGATCGGTCAATTTCCCCGAAGAAGGCTTACTGGCCCGCTACCACCCCGACGGCCGTCTGGATGAGTCCTTCGCCCTGAATGGCTTTATGACGTTCAGGGCTGCGGAACACGGCGCTCAGGTCAGCCAGATCATCGAGCAGGACGACGGTGACTTGCTGTGTCTTGGCAGCAGTCGCGACCCGATGCACTGCCTTGCCTTGAAAGTACACAGCAATGGTCTCCCGGACGCTCATTGCAACGGCGGCCAGCCTCAACTACTGAAAATTGGCCGCAGCGGCTGCCAGTGGACTGACGCCCGGCGCCAGTCAGATGGTCGTGTGCTGGCGGTTGGCGCCACCATCGGCGGGATCGAAGCCGATTTCCTGTTAGCCCGCTATTTACCCGGCGGGCAGCTCGACCCCGGCTTTGCCGAAGGCACTTGCTGGGTTCGCACACGTCTGGGCCGCCGCCTGGACACCGCGATGTCGGTGGCCATTCAGGCTGACGGAAAAATCGTCGTGGGAGGTTATTCACTGGATGGCAACTACAAAGCCGTTGTAGTGCGCTATCACGGCTAGGCTGAACCGCGTCCCCGCGCTTGATATTCCGATCTTGTTACGGCAAGTTGCGCGCTTCTTAAAACAAGGAGTAGCCGATGTCCGGTTCAATGGCCCAGGCGTTCGCGCATAACTTTCTCGGCCAATCACCGCGCTGGTACAAGGCGAGCATTCTCGGTTTCCTGATACTCAACGCACTGGTGCTGTGGACGGTCGGTCCGGTCGCAGCCGGTTGGTTGCTGGTGCTGGAATTCATTTTCACCCTGGCCATGGCGCTCAAGTGTTATCCGCTGATGCCCGGCGGCCTGCTGCTGATCGAAGCACTACTGCTGAAAATGACCACGCCACAGGCGTTGTATGACGAACTGCTGCACAACTTTCCGGTGATCCTGCTGCTGATGTTCATGGTGGCCGGCATCTACTTCATGAAAGACCTGCTGCTGTTCCTGTTTTCGCGCTTGCTGCTGGGGGTTCGTTCCAAGGCGCTGCTGGCGCTGATGTTCTGCTTCCTTTCTGCATTCCTGTCGGCCTTCCTGGATGCCTTGACCGTTACGGCGGTGATTATCAGTGCGGCTGTGGGGTTTTACTCGGTCTATCACCGCGTCGCTTCGGGCAATGATCCACGCCAGGACAGCGAGTTCAGCGATGACCAGCACTTGCCCCAACTCCACTATGAAGACCTCGAACAGTTCCGCGCCTTCCTGCGCAGCCTGTTGATGCACGGTGCTGTAGGCACGGCGCTAGGCGGGGTGTGCACGCTGGTGGGTGAGCCGCAGAACCTGCTGATCGGTCATGAGATGGGCTGGCATTTTGCCGAATTCTTTCTGAAGGTTGCCCCGGTTTCGCTGCCGGTGCTGGTCGCCGGCCTGGTGACCTGCGTGCTGCTGGAGAAACTGCGCTGGTTCGGTTACGGCACGCTGCTGCCGGACAACGTCCGCGCGGTATTGGCCAACTATGCCGCCGAAGACAACGCCGAACGCACCGCACGCCAGCGCGCCGCCTTGTTGGTACAAGGCGCCGYAGCGTTGATCCTGATAGCAGGGCTGGCGTTTCACATCGCAGAAGTGGGCCTGATCGGTTTGATGGTGATCGTGTTGATCACCGCGTTGACCGGCATCACCGACGAGCACCGTATCGGCAACGCGTTCAAGGACGCCATGCCGTTCACCGCGTTGCTGGTGGTGTTTTTCGCGGTGGTGGCGGTGATTCACGACCAACAACTGTTCGCTCCGCTGATTCATTGGGTATTGACGCTGCCAACCAATCAGCAACCGGGCATGCTGTTTATTGCCAACGGCTTGCTGTCCGCCATCAGCGACAACGTATTTGTGGCGACCATTTACATCACGGAAGTGAAACAGGCGTTCATCAGCGGCCAAATGACCCGCGAACACTTCGAGACGCTGGCCATTGCGATCAACACCGGGACAAACCTGCCCAGCGTGGCGACGCCCAATGGTCAGGCCGCGTTTCTGTTTCTGCTGACCTCGGCGATTGCGCCGCTGATTCGCCTGTCATACGGAAAGATGGTGTGGATGGCGTTGCCGTATACCGTGGTGATGGGCGTGTTGGGCTGGTATGCAGTGAGTTTCTGGCTGTAACACAGACTAAAACTGCGCCCCACCCATCATCCAACGCTGTGCCAGACGCGACCGTCACGGGCCAGCAGCTCATTGGCGTCGGCCGGGCCGTCCTCACCGGCCGCGTAGTGCTGAACGGTCGCGTCCTGCTGCCAGGCATCGAGGAACGGCTGCACGGCGCGCCAGCCGTTCTCAATGTTATCGGCGCGCTGGAACAGCGTCTGATCGCCGGTCAGGCAATCGTAGATCAGGGTTTCATAGCCGGTGGACGGCTGCATTTCGAAAAAGTCCTTGTAGGCAAAACCCAGTTCGATATTAGCCATCTTCAACGCCGGGCCAGGCCGTTTGGCCAACAGGTCGAACCACATGCCCTCGTTGGGCTGGATCTGGATCCGTAGGTAGGTCGGTTGGAGTTCATCGACCTCGGTGTCACGGAACTGTGCATACGGCGCCGGCTTGAAGCAGATAACGATCTCGGTATCACGCACGCTCATGCGCTTGCCGGTACGCAAGTAGAACGGCACACCGACCCAGCGCCAGTTGTCGATCATGACTTTGAGCGCCACGTAAGTTTCGGTCGTGCTGTCAGGCGCCACGTTGTTTTCCTGGCGATACCCCGGCAACGGCTTACCGTCGACTTCGCCGGCGGCATATTGACCGCGGACCGAGTTGGCCCGTGCCTCTTCGGTGGACCAAGGGCGAATGGCCCCCACCACCTTGGCTTTTTCGCCACGAACCGCATCGGCGCCAAAAGCGGCCGGCGGTTCCATTGCTACCATCGCCAGTAACTGGAACAGGTGGTTGGGCACCATGTCTCGCAGGGCGCCGGTGTGTTCATAAAAACTGCCACGGGTTTCCACGCCGACGGTTTCGGCGGCGGTAATCTGTACGTGGTCGATGTAATGGTTGTTCCAGAACGCTTCAAACAGGCTGTTGGAAAACCGGCTGATGAGAATGTTCTGCACGGTTTCCTTGCCCAGGTAGTGGTCGATCCGGTAGATCTGGTTTTCCGTCATCACCTTGAGCAAGCACGCATTCAACGCTTCGGCGGTTTGCAGATCGGAGCCGAACGGTTTTTCGATGACTACCCTTCTGAACGCTTCTGGCGTCTCTTGCAGCAAACCCGCCGCGCCGAGCCGACGCACCACTTCGCTGAAGAAACGTGGCGCGGTCGCCAGATAGAAAACCGCGTTGCCCGTGCCGCTGGCGGCAATTTTTGCCGCCAGCGCTTGATAAGTGCTGGCGTCCAGGAAGTCGCCCTGGACGTAGCTGATGCCTTGGGCCAGTTTGTCCCACACCTGTGGATCAAGGACTTGATCGCCCTTGCCGACCTTGGCGGCCACTTCGCTTCGAATGAAGTCTTCGAGCTTGCGGGCAAAGGCGTCGTCAGTGATAGCGTTGTGGTCAACGCCGATGATCCGCAATCCAYCCCCCAGCAAACCGTCGCGACTAAGGTTGTACAGCGCCGGCATCAGCAGGCGCTTGACCAGGTCGCCGTGGGCACCGAACAGGAACAGCGTGGTCGGTGGTGCAGGTTCTGCCTTGGATTTATTGCGGATCAGACCGGTCATTTTTTCGAAGTCTCCACGTGGCCGCCGAAGCCGAAGCGCTGGGCAGAGAGAATCTTGTCGCCGAAGGTGCCCTGGCCGCGCGAGCGGTAGCGGGAGAACAGCGAGTTCGACAGCACCGGTACGGGCACCGATTGTTCCATGGCGGCTTCGATTGTCCAGCGACCTTCGCCGCTGTCAGCCACCGAGCCGGAAAAGCCCTCGAGCTTCGGATCGCTGGCCAGCGCGTCGGCGGTCAGGTCGAGCAGCCAGGACGAGACCACGCTGCCACGGCGCCAGACTTCGGCAATGTCAGCGACGTTCAGGTCGAAACGCTGGTCTTGCGGGAGGTTGGTGCTGGCTTTGGTTTTGAGAATGTCAAAACCTTCGGCGAAGGCCTGCATCATTCCGTATTCGATGCCGTTGTGGATCATCTTCACGAAATGCCCCGAACCTGCGGGGCCGGCGTGGATGTAGCCTCGTTCAGCGCGATCGTCATCGGACTTGCGGTCCTTGGTACGTGGAATATCACCCAGGCCCGGCGCCAAGGTATCGAACAACGGATCAAGGCGTTTAACCACCTCGGCATCGCCGCCGATCATCATGCAATAGCCGCGCTCCAGGCCCCAGACGCCGCCGGAAGTGCCGACGTCGATGTAGTGCAGGCCTTTTTCCGACAAGATTTTGGCCCGGCGGATGTCGTCCTTATAGAACGTGTTGCCGCCGTCGATGATGGTATCGCCGGCTTCAAGCAAGCTGCTCAGGGTGTCGATGGTGTCTTCGGTCGGTGCGCCAGCAGGCAGCATGATCCAGACCGCTCGCGGTTTCGCCAGGCCAGCGACCAGGGCTGGCAAGTCGGCGACGCCGGTGGCGCCCTCGGCCGTCAAGGTGTCGATGAAGGCGGTATTGCGGTCGTAAACGACAGTGGTATGCCCATTGAGCATCAGGCGCCGCGCAATATTGCCGCCCATGCGGCCCAGTCCAATGATCCCGAGTTGCATGTGCTGATGCTCCCTACTACAAATAAAGTGTGTCAAAGGTATAGCCCAACGTGGCTCATGGGGTTAGTCCAGAGCGTTGGCACATAGTTTCCGGGGGCATTGTGCCCGATCCTGACTGATAACGCCGGTAATCGCGCCGAAGGCACAGCGACCATGAAAAATAAAAAAGTTCCCTTGGGACGAAAAAGAAATCAGAATCTGCGCCGATAGTGGATCAGTACCCGCTTAACAGGGGCAGTTCTACAGTTGAGTCAGCCATTTGCGAGGTGAGCAATGGGCACAGTACACACAGCACGACCAGCACAAACCCTTTACGTCACGATCCATCGCGACGAATTACGCCAGTTGAAAGAAGAGCGCGACCTCTTGAAGCAGGAACTCGCGCAGTTGCGCCAACTGACTCAAGGCACTCAGTCGAAACCCTTGCCCGTTAAGCAGCGCGCCCCCCACGCCTGATTTTTTCAGGTGAATCGGAGACAGCCTTCTGCTGTTTCCGACCTCGTTTTAGCCCCCGCGATATACCGCAACTCACAAATTTTTCACATTTTCTTATTGATACTGCCACTCATTATGGCCGCTCGGTTCTCGTGTGGTTTCTGTTCGTCGACAATGGAAGGCTCGACGTCGTAATGATTTCTGGCTGGAGCGTTGCATGGCTTTGTTTAAACGCAGCAATACGTCTGCGAACGGTTTCGATTGGGCAGGATTTCTCTGGCTATTTCTGTTCTTCTGGTATTTCTCCGGCATCACTCAATTACTTATCCAACTGACCGGCACCTCGGGCTTCACCGGGTTCCGGCAGGCCTTTGTGATGAGCGCCATCTGGCTGGCGCCGATGCTGCTGTTCCCTAAGCAGACGCGCGTGATGGCGGCGGTGATCGGTATTGTGCTGTGGGCCTGCTCGATGGCCAGCCTGGGTTACTTCTTTATTTATCAGCAGGAATTTTCCCAGAGCGTCATCTTCATTATGTTCGAATCGAACATCTCTGAAGCTGGCGAGTACATGACCCAGTATTTCGCCTGGTGGATGGTCGCGGCATTCCTCGCCCACACGCTGTTCGCTTATTTTCTGTGGACTCGCTTGCGCCCGATTTACCTGCCGCGCTGGAAGGCGCTGGTGGCAGCGACGGTCATTGTGGTTGCCGTGGTCGGTTACCCACTGGTCAAGCAGACCGCGCGCACCGGCAGTTTCGCTGAAGGCTTCGATAAGTTCGAAACCCGCATCGAGCCCGCCGTGCCTTGGCAGATGGCTGTGGCTTACCACCGTTATCTCCAGACCCTGGCGGGCATGCAGGACATGCTGCACAGCGCGAGCAAGATTGCTCCGCTGAAAAACCTGACGGATACGATGGCCAACAAGCCGGCGACCCTGGTGCTGGTGATCGGCGAATCCACCAACCGTCAGCGCATGAGTCTCTACGGTTACCCGCGTCAAACCACGCCGGAACTGGACAAGCTCAAGGATCAACTGGCGGTCTTCGACAACGTCATCACCCCGCGTCCTTACACCATCGAGGCGTTGCAGCAGGTGCTGACCTTCGCTGACGAAGACAACCCGGACCTTTACCTGTCCACGCCGTCGCTGGTCAGCATGATGAAACAGGCAGGTTACAAGACGTTCTGGATCACCAACCAGCAGACCATGACCAAGCGCAACACCATGCTGACGACCTTCTCCGAGCAGGCCGACGAGCAGGTRTACCTGAACAACAACCGTAACCAGAATGCCGCGCAGTACGACGGCGACGTGATCGAGCCCTTCAACAAGGCTTTGGCCGATGCTGCGCCGCGCAAGCTGATCGTTGTGCACTTGCTCGGCACGCACATGAGCTACCAGTACCGTTATCCAGCGGCGTTCGACAAGTTCAAGGACCGTAAAGGCGTACCGGATGGCGTGCGCGATGATCAGGTGCCGACGTACAACAGCTATGACAATGCCGTGCTGTACAACGACTTCGTCGTATCGAGCCTGATCAAGGACTACGCCAAGTCCGATCCGAACGGATTCCTGCTGTACCTCTCCGACCACGGCGAAGATGTGTTCGACTCTGTCGGTCATACGACCCTTGGGCGTAACGAGAACAAGCCGACCGCGCCGATGTACACCATTCCCTTCATGGCCTGGGCTTCGCCAAAATGGCGTGAAAACCATGACTGGAGTTTTGCCGCAGACCTGAGCCGGCCTTACAGCAGCTCGCAGCTCATTCATACCTGGGCTGATCTGGCCGGTTTGAATGCTGATGAACTGGACCGCAGCAAGAGCCTGGTCAGCGCCAGCTTCAAGCCGCGCCCGTTGATGATCGGCAACCCGTATGAGCGTGAAGCGCGTCCGCTGATCGACTTCAGCCTGATGAAGCCGAAAACCGATCCGGCAGTCGTTCAAAAGTAGATGTATTCAGGGGCCGTTTTCGGTCCCTTTTGCTGTGCCCCTGCGCAACACTTCCCCGCTACGCACCGTCACGTTGAACCTGGACGGGAGGCTCCAACGTGCTCATTCCCATTTGAGAAAATCGGCGGATAATGTCATTTCGACATTGGTTCACGGACGAAAAGGCCCCCGCTACACGTAATGGGAGACTCACCCATGAAACGTACACCCCTGATCCTCGCCAGCCTGTTGATCTTCAGTTCAGCCACAGCCCTTGCAGAACATGGTGGCGAACGCATGCGGTACTACTACGAAAAATTGCATCTCGCGCAACAGAAGGCTAATGGCTTCGAGATCAAAAACATCGAACTGCCAGTACCCAGCGATCCCACCGCACAAATGACCGAGTCTTATAAACCGAAGTAATTCAAGCCAGCCGGGCGTCCTGACGGGCGCCCTTTTTTATGCCTGATCGATACATTCAGGCGCGCTTAAAGACTCTTGGTCCAGAACAGCATGCGGCCATGGGCCGGATCGAACATGCCAGCGGCAAAACCGAACTTGTCGTAAGAAGCTTGCGCGACCGCATTGCCTTCGAGAACTTCCAGGGTGATCTTGCAGCATCCACGCTGGCGGGCAATGTCTTCAACCTTTTGCAGCATCTTTTGGCTCAGCCCCAGACCGCGAAACCGCGGCACCACCGACACGTCGTGCACGTTGACCAGCGGCCGGCAGGCAAAGGTCGAAAAACCTTCGAAGCAATTGATCAGCCCGGCCGCCGCGCCGTCGACAAAGGCCAACACACTGAAGGCATGGGGACGCTTGGCCAGCTCCCCCGGCAATTGCAGCAGGATATCCTCGGGCAACGCATGCCCGCCGCCCATAGGGTCTTGCGCATAGGCATTGAGCACCGCACCAATCGCCTCGGCATGCACCGGGTTGGTGTAGCTGGCCTGAAGTACAAGAATGTCTGCGGATTCCCTTCCCATCGTTGCTATCCCATCGTGGTCCCGGCGCGTCGCTCGCGCCGCAAAGTCGAAGGACATTATCGTGAGTCGCCATCGCCGACAACCTGATCCTGCCTCAAACGCCCCAGATCAGCGTCTCGGTCCATCCCAACTCGGCAAAATCGGCCGCCCTCAGCCCCGACTCGCCGGCGCAGAAAAACTCGTCCAGTTGCGGCGGTGCGACCGCGGTGCCACTGAGCATGGCGTGGACCTGGCCGCGATGATGAAGCTGGTGTTCGAACAGATGGGACAGCAGGCGCAAACGGCTGTCATGTTGCGGCGAGTCCCGGGCGATGGTCACGATCCGCCCGAGGTCGGCGTCGCGCAATTGCTCGCAGTAAGCGATCAATCGATTGTCCACCAGTGATTGCTCGCGCCTGAGATCAGCCCCGACGGTGAACGGCAGGTCTTTTTTGAAAAATACGTAGCAATCGTGATGTGGATCGTCACCGCGCAACTCGCGCTCCAGCGCATCCACGTAAAACCAGTCGCAGGTCAGGATGTGATTGAGGGTGGCGATGAGACTGGGGAAGAAGCTGACCCGTGGAGCGGCCAGTTCGGCCGGACTCAACTGGTTCCAGGCCTTGGCGAGTCGGTAATTGGCCCAGGCGTTCTGATAAGCCATGGTCAGCAAATGATGAGAAAGGGGCTGATTCATCTTCGCGGCTCCCGGTATTTAGGCTTCAGCGAAACGTTGCAGCTGCATTTCCTGTAAACGGCTTAATGTGCGGCGGAACGGGAATTCCAGATACCCTTCGGTGTACAACGCCTCCATCGGCACCTGCGCTTCGAGGTATAGCGGCACTTTGCGGTCGTAGCACTCGTCCACCAACGCGATGAAACGGCGAACGCCATCGTCGTGCACCGACAATTGCGGCAGCTCGCGATCCCCCGCAACCACGTGTTCGGCAGCGTCTTCTGTGCCTCGGGCAATGCGCCCCTCACGTTTTTGCGCGCTGAGGTTGGGCACTTCACTCAATAGAATAGCGCTGTAGGTGTCGCACAGGGACATGAAGTCCATGGCCGAAAAAGGCTGCTCGCACAGGTCGGCATAACGACACCACAGCACGCTGGCGCTGGCCTGCACGGCATTGACTTGACGGTAGCCGACTGTGACCGGCTCGCTGGAAACGGACTGGCCGACGGTCAGCGCCTTGAACACGTCACCGAGCGCGTCGGGATGCGTGGTATCGCTCACCCAGTAACGCTGCAACGCAGCACCCGGGTGCAGACGATGGTCTTCGCTGCCCTCCACGGCGATCACCTGCATGTGCTGCTTGATCGCCTCGATGGCGGGCACAAAGCGATCGCGATTGAAGCCATCGGCGTAGAGCTGATCCGGCGGCTGGTTGGAGGTACACACCATCACCACGCCTTGCTCGAACATCACCTGAAACAAGCGCCCGAGAATGATCGCATCACCGATGTCGTTGACGAACAGCTCGTCAAAACACAGCACGCGCACTTCCTCGCTCAACTCGCGCGCCAATGTCTTCAACGGGTCGGCGGTGCCGGTCAGTTGAAACGAACGCTGGTGCACCCAGCCCATGAAATGGTGGAAATGTTGACGTCGGGCCGGAACGCGCAGAGTTTGGTAGAACTGATCCATCAACCAGGTCTTGCCCCGCCCGACCGGCCCCCACAGGTAAACGCCCATGATCGGCGTTCGCCCTTCATGCAAGGCTTCGTGGCATTTTTGCAGCGCCCACACGGCGTGCTCCTGGGCTTCGTCCTGGACAAAACCCTTGTGCTCGATGGCGTGTTGCCAGGCGCTTAATGGAGAGTCGACTTTCATGGGCAGGAGTATACGTCCCTTATGCGTACGGACTGTAGCAGCTGCCGARCCTGCGAGGCTGCGTCCGGCGACGCAGTCGCCGTAAAACCAGGCACTGCGGTGTAACAGAAAACCGCATTCGCAGGATCTACGACGACTGCGTCGCCGGACGCAGCCTCGCAGGCTCGGCAGCTGCTACGGGGC
>NZ_JBFUKU010000149.1:0-13856 GCF_056400685.1 Pseudomonas sp. P5_A12
GTCCAATGAACTGGCGGGCGTTGATGGCGCCTCGTTGTTCCATTGCACGGCCGGCAAGGATCGGACGGGCTGGACCGCCGCCGTGTTGCTGAGTGTTGCCGGGGTTGACAGCGCCACCATCATGAACGACTACCTGGCCACCAACGAATACACCGCCGCACGCGTGGCGGCGACGCTGGCGCACATGCCGCCGGAAATGGCAGCGATCTATGCGCCGCTCCTCGGTGTAGAAGCCAGTTACCTGCAAGCCAGTCTGGATCAAGTCACTGCGGAATTCGGCAGCATGGACAATTACCTCAAGCAAGGCCTTGGTTTGTCCCAGGAGACCATCTACGTGCTGCGCGGCAAGATGGTTTTTTATAACAGCCTGCCAGGCCAGGCCGGTCTCGTCGGCAACGCCGCCGCGGGTGCCGGGTTGCTGCAACAGCTGCAGAACAGCAACCTGTCAGGCACCTACAGCGACTACAACTATTACCTGCAATCGGCGATTGATGCCGGCACCCTTGGCGGTGTCGAGTCCACCGTTGGTGGCCAGGTGCACGCCGATGCTGCCAGCTACTTGCTGCGCCAGGGTGCAATGATCGACCAGGCCGCTGCGCCTTTCACCAGCGGCACGGACCTCAAGATCGGCCAATATCGCTTGTGGAGCACTGCACTGGCGGGCTATTTGGGCACCGATGGTTCGTCCGAGACCGCCAGCAGCAACGAGCATAGCCAAGGCTTGATGATCGGCCTGACGCAGCGCTTCACCGAACAACTCAGCGCCCACGCGGGTTTTGGATACAGCCGCGGTAACGTCGGCGGAGCGGGCGGTGAGGTGGACACTGACTGGACCTTTTTCACCGCCGGTGCCCGCTACGCACCGGACGGCCTGGAGCGTGGCCTGTTTGTCGACGCCGACGCCAACGCCGGCTGGCTTGACTACGAAAGCAAGCGCGACCTCGGTGGCGGATTGGGGACGGCCAAAGGCGACAGCCATGGCTACCTCTCCGGCGCAACCCTGGCGCTGGGCTATCGTGTGCCGGTGAGCGGCATGATCCTCGAACCGAGTCTCGGCCTGCGTGTCAGTCACCTGGACGTGTCCGGCTTCCAGGAGAAGGGCAGCGAGCTGGCCCTCGACGTCGACGATACCGAGGAAACCCGCCGCAGTGCAGTGGCCAATCTGAATGTGTCTTTTGCCCCGGTCGGCATGGGCAGTTGGCAACTGGTGCCGGGTGTCCAGGTGGGTTATGAGCATGTGCTGGGCGATAATGAAATCGATAGCGAAGGACAGTTGCTCGGCCTGGATATCGAACAACGCGCAGCCTTTGACAGCCGGGAGCTGTACTTCGGCGGGGTCAATCTCATGGCCAATCTTGGCCCGCTGAGCCTGGGTGCCGAAGTCGGTGCCAGCGGCGGAGGGGACAGCCACGGCTTCAGCGGTGGCCTCAAGGCCAGCTATTCGTTCTGACATTGCTGCATGGGTTCTGGCCGCCGCTATTCGGCGGCCTGGGCTTTATGCAGGACGATCCGGTTAGCGTCGGGCTCGCGTGCGCCCTGATTTCAAATCAGCGGGGCTGACACCATAGGCGTTCTGGAAGTACTGGCAAAACCTGCCGACATTGCTGAATCCAAACCGTAGGGCCACCTCGGTCACCGACGTCGGAACATCCTGCGCCAGCGCATCGTAGGCGCGCTCCAGCCGCACTTGCCGTTGATAGGCAACAATCGAAACGCCCACGAAGCGCCGAAAACCTTCCTGCAACGCGCGCTGGCTGACATTGCTCAGTCGGGCCAGATCCGTGCCACTGACCAGGTGCTCGGGATGCTCCTGAATGTACTCGACGGCCCGCTTCACATGCCGTGGCGCTATCAGCGGTGCAGGGCGCTGAAGGGCTTGCGTGAAGTTGTGCGGCCAGGCCTCCAGTACCGCGTCGATCAGCATTTCCCGAAGACGTGAAGGCATCAGCGTCCCCGAGTTGATCAGCAGGTCGAACTCAGTTCCTGTCGCCAGATCGATCAAGGCCTTGATGCCCTGGAAGGCCGGGATATTCAGGTCTACCACCGGCTCGAAGTGCAGCTTTTCCAGGATGGGCTTGTCCAGCAGCGTCGACAGTCTTTCGGTGAGTAGGGCGCGTCTGATCGAAATCCCGTGCTGGGCGTGATTGTCGAGAAAGTGCATCGAGCGGATATCGGCTTTGTCGATTGCCAGGCCAACGTGGATAACGCCCACCGAATCGGTGGTGTGATTGAAGACGATCTTGCCGGCAGTAGGAATGACGAAGGTGATTTCGTCATGGGGATCGGGAAACATCACTGTGAAGTCGCCGTGGTAATGCATCCTGCGGAAGCTGACGCCTTCATGTCTGCCGTAGACGCCACCAATGATGATATTGGCAGGTGGGGGCGACGTATCGGAGTAACGGTTGCCGAACATTGTCGAGAACAGCGCGCCAAAGTCATCGCAGCGCATGTCGTTGGATCTGAGGATGATTGGCTGGCGTGTCGGGGGTGAAAACACCTTGAGTGGCACCTTGGGTCGAAGGAACTTGGGTATAGGGGCGATCTGAGGTAGGCGGGGAGCCCGAAGACGTTAGCTGGCGTAGGTGACAGGTTTGTGACGGTGTGGGGTGTGGAGGGCGGCAGTGCTCAAGCTCCCGTGCTGGATGGATCATAAGCACGTCATCGATGACTTCCCCGCGATACAAACGTAATCTTGCCAATTCGCGTACCCAGACAAGAAAAAAAACAAGGAGTCATTGATGCAACCAATCCGTCTCGGCCTGGTGGGCTACGGCAAGATTGCCCAGGATCAACACGTTCCAGCGATCAACGCCAACCCCGCGTTCCAGTTGGTGTCTGTCGCAACGCAAGGGCAGCCCTGCGCCGGGGTAGAGAATTTTCAGTCCCTGAGCGAGTTGCTCGAAAACGGCCCGCATGTCGATGCGATTGCATTTTGCACACCGCCGCAAGGGCGATTCGCTCTGGTGCAAGAAGCGCTGGCCGCTGGCAAACACGTGCTGGTAGAAAAGCCGCCGTGCGCCACGTTGGGTGAAGCGATGGCGTTGGTGAATCAGGCAGAGGAGCAAGGTGTCAGTGGCTTGTTCGCCTGGCATTCACGCTACGCGCCCGGCATCGAAGCGGCCCGTGACTGGCTGGCCACCCGTACCCTGCAAAGCGTACAGATCGACTGGAAGGAAGATGTGCGCAAGTGGCACCCCGGCCAGGCATGGATCTGGCAGCCAGGAGGCTTGGGGGTTTTCGATCCCGGCATCAATGCCTTGTCGATTGCAACCCATCTGCTGGCGTTGCCGCTGTTTGTCGAGTCTGCTGAACTGCGCGTCCCCGGCAACTGCCAGTCGCCTATTGCCGCTTCCATCAAAATGTCTGACGCGCGCCACCTCGATGTCCGCGCGGAGTTCGATTTCGACCACGGTCATGAGGAACTCTGGAGCATCGAGATTCGCTGCACCGAAGGCATCCTGCGACTGGACAACGGTGGAGCGCTGTTGAGTATTGACGGCGTGCGCCAAGCCGTATCGGAGGAGGGTGAGTACGCGGCGGTGTATCGACATTTTCAACAGCTGATTGACGACAAAGCCAGTGACCTGGACCTCCAGCCGCTGCGACTGGTTGCCGATAGTTTTTTTGTCGGCAGTCGGGCGTCGGTTGAGCCGTTCTACGATTAGCCGCCGCTGAAAGATTTAACCAATCTGTTGCATTGACCGGTTGAATCCGCAACCCAAAGCCGACTGTGATGATCGGCGGCTTTGGGATTGAAACGGTCATGTAAGCGTTTTTTTGCGTTTGCTGACGACATAACCAGCCGTTCGAAAGTCGACGCTAGCCTCCGCTGCCGCTGCCGCTGCCGCTGCCGCTGCCGCTGCCGCTGCCGCTGCCGCTGCCGCTGCTATTTTCCGGGTTATTGTTGACCCTGACCTGTGGTCCGACGCCATCTCCCGTCCGGAATGTCGGTAACGCAACCGAGTTCACGAATTTCACGCCGTCCCAGCTCGGCAAGGGCGTGGGCATCAATTGGATCTGGCCCGGGTGCTCAGAGTCCCAGCGCAGCAGCATCGACATGTCCTCATGCTGTGTGTTGTGGCAGTGCTCCATGTAGGTACCGGCAAACTCACGGATGCGTATGGCTATCTCGACATTGTCGAGGCTGTCAGGATCGGGGCCTATACGGTAGATATCTTTGCGCGCGCCTTTTTCCCATTCGGGTGGTGTTTTGCCACCTCGACTGAGAATGATCCCTTCCTCGAAGTGCACGTGCACCGGGTGATCCCAGCCATTGCCGCCGTTCTGCATCTTCCAGACTTCCAGCGTGCCTTCACCCTTGAACCCTGCCGGTGTCGGGCCAGTGGCCAATTGTGGTGCGGCTGAAATCCGGCGCGGGTTCATGTTGAAGCCTGGGCCGCCATCGGTCTTGATCGTCCAGGGCGTAAGATCCGTGCCATCGGAGCGGCCAAAAATAAAGGAGCGGTGCCGCGCCTGGGCAAGCCGGGCGATATCGGCAGGGTCATCACGGTGCAAGGGGAGCGGGATCATGATCTTGCCCTCGGGCTTGCCAGGCTTGGCGGGCTCGAAATCGACCGGATTCATGCTGACATCCTGGCCGGTGTAGGGCTTGACGTTCAGCTGCATGAACACGCCCACGCCCGGGTCACCCTTGTCCCACTGTGGCCCGTTGCTGGTTTGCCTGACAACGGGCAGGTACGTCCCGGAGAGTACATCCGCCAATGGAATGTCACGTTTGGGAAGCTTGCCGTTTTCATGCTCCTCGATGTTGACGAAGAAAATCTTGTCGCCTGGCTTGATGCCGTTTTTCGCGAAGTCGACGACGATGTCATAGCGTTCGGCAATGCCCAGCATCGGCAAAATGGCATTGTTGTCCTGTTTGTCGCCGTCACCATCGAGGTCCAGGCTGCCATCGAATGGCACCGCGTGCTCCATGATATTGCCGTCGTTGGCAATCATGTGGAACGGCACCCGGTTATAGGAAACCCCGGAGTTTCTCGGGCCAGGAAACTCGCCGCCATTCCCATTGACCTGACGCACCACCGCCAGCCTGAAGAAGCGAGATACCGATCCGTTGAGAATGCGGAAACGGTAGCGGCGGGCACGTACGTCCAGGAAGGGCTTGTACTCCCAGTTGGTCAGCACCTGGTCACCGAGAAAACCGTCGGTGTTGAAGGGGTTGAACCACAACTGGCCGGCCTGATCCCAGGCCTTGTCGGCGATCGTCAAGTTGATGTCATAGTCGCGGTTACCCCACCCCAGTCCCGAACCGCTGGGCAAGCGCAGGTTGACCCCGTCGTTGACCGACTCGTTGCCACGGTCCACGGCGCTGTAGTAGTTCATCATCGTCGCATTGCCCTTGTAGACGTTCTGCGCGGTGAAATCGAGCATGTGGTCGTGGAACCAGTGAGTGCTCATGGTTTCGCGCCAGTCGCCACGGATCTTKATGGTGCCGTTGTTGCAGGTCTTTATGCCGGGGTTGACGTCGTTGACGAAAATCTTTTCACCGGGGTCGCACGGGAACGCTGCCCGGGCGTCCTGGGCATTGGTATTGATGCTGTCGTAACCGGCCAACTGGATCGGCCAGCGATAGTCGTAGTACTGGCCCGGGAAGAAGAACGCGTTGGCAAATCCGTCGCTTTCCGCGGGCGAGTGGCCGTTATGTTCATGGGTGGTGATGGTGTGCAGGCCAAAGCCCCGGTTGGCCGATGGGTCAATGGGCAAGGCATCGTAATGACGCATCAGCATCGCTTGGCCATAGCGTACTTGAAGCAGTTTGGGCGGAAAGGTGCCGTCGAATGACCACAGCGCATTGTGGTCCTGGACAGGCATGTTGGGATGAAACTGCACTTGAATGCCCTTGGTTGTGCCCTCGTTGGCCGGGTCGCCATTGGTGTTGTGATAGAGCCCGCCTGGCGCAAATTCCCCCACGGCGTAGTTATGCCGTTGCATACGATCCCGTAAGCCGCTGTTGACGTGCGCACCTGCTTGCACCGTCTTGAAGGCGTTGCGCGGGAAAAACTCATTGAAACGCTGGTGCGACCAGCCTTTACCCGGTGGCCGGCCTTCTGCGGGCGAATCGACTCGACGATTGAGGAAATCCTCGATCTGCGCCTTCCACGGGTTGCGGTCCAGTACATTGGAGAACTCTGTCGGGAAGGGCGTCAATGCTGGCTGCCTGAGAAAGGCATCCAGCGCAGCCGGCGACGGACCGCTACGCGCCACCTTCAATGGATCTTGCGCCGGTGCGGGGCCTACCGTCGGAACTGGAAACGGAACCGGTGATGGCGGGTCGGTCGCATCCAGTTTGTTCGAGCCGAATTCCTCGAAAAGTTCAAGCTTCTGCGAAAACGGTTGAGCCCCGAACACTGGGCTGGCATTACCGTTGGTGGGGATGTTGAAGCTGGTTTGCAGATTGGGTGGCAGCACATTGTCGACCAAGGGGGTCTTGCGGTTACCAGCCACTCCATTGGGTAAGTCGAAGGCGCCGACGTTTGCGGGAGGCTGCTTGAGCAAGTCCCTCAATGCCGCATTGGGATCGGCGGGCTGATTGGTGAACGCCGATGGGTCGGTAGGAGGCGGGGGATCGGTGTTGTCGAGGGGGACTGCCTGGGTCTGGGACAAGCCCAGCCCCAACATGATCGCGGCAGCAGAGATACTCAACGCCAGCCTGGTTTTGGACAAAGGACTAGGTTTCAACCTTCCGGTATCTAGTTTCATCGCAAACACCTCTGACGGGTTTCTCGAAGCACGTGGCAATACATGGGCAGCGAGCCACTGCTTCTTGCCCGGCTGACGAAACTTTTGATTTCGAGCCGGTATAGGGACGAAGCATATTTCCAGCCAAAAATGACAGGAAGTGACTGATGGCTCTACGCCGAGCACCTCATGTCGGATGGCTTTAAGCGGGCGTAAGAGAGGCCAGGGTAAAAGCCCCGATGACGGGGAATATCCCCCAATACAGGGTGCAATTGTGCGGGGTGTTTGGGCTAAGCGAAGTTGTGCCAAAGTGCAGCAGAGCGACTGTGGGCGGATCAAAGATGGATCCGGGTTTTATGAGGCTGTAAGTTTTTTCAGTATTTTTAGCGGCCTTTTAAAACAATGGGTTGGGGTATAAATGTTTAGTGTCTTGTAACAATGATAGCTAATGAGAATCGACTTTTATCCGACCAAAGCCTGATTTTCGAACGCCTGGAGCCTGGAAAATACGAATGGTGAGCTGCGGCGTCCCGCGTTCCCTGCTATTAATGAATGATTGTTCGAATGCTAATCCTTCCGGGAGCACGTCATGAGTTCATTTATTCGCATCGGCATTGCCGACGACCATCCGTTGTTGCGTGAGGGGGTTGCCAATACGTTGAAAAAACGGGCAGATCTTCAGGTTGTGGAGCAGGGCGCCAATGCGCAAGACGCCAGGGATATTGCCCAGAGGGTGCGTCCGGATGTGATGCTGATGGACGTCAATATGCCGGGCGATGTTTTCGACGCGGTGCGGTTCATTTCCACTGAGTTGTCGGATGTGAAGGTGCTGATGCTGACGGTGTCAGAGTCCGAAGATGATGCCTTTATGGCTCTGGAGGCCGGCGCGCGCGGGTATGTGTTGAAAGGTGTCAGCGGACCGGATCTGGTCCAGGCGATCAGGTCGGTTGCCAAGGGGGAGACGTATATCACCCCCGAGTTTGCCAACAAACTGCTGAATAACATCAAGAAACACGAAGCGGAAAATCAAAAGTTTGATCTGACCCCTCGGGAGGAGGAGGTCATTCGTGAGGTTTCAATGGGGCTGACCAATAGGGAAGTTGCGACAAAGCTGTTGATCAGCGAAAAAACCGTCAAACACCACATGGGCTGTGTGATGCAGAAACTGAACGCCCGAAATCGTGTCGAGGCGGTCACGGCCCTACGGCATTACAGGGAGCGCGAAGCTCTCGGGCGGCTTCACATCGGCGCAGGGAAAACATTAATGGATGCCMAGGGCGGCTCCTGACTAAAGTTTGAACTGTGCATTGACCGACGTTCCAGAGGCGCAAGAGTCGATGCTGAACAACCCGCCCAGAGATTCAACGCGATAACGCAAACCGGCGAGGCCCAATCGGGTTCTGCCGGATGTATCGAGTTGCAGGGCGTCMTCCGCCATGCCCGGACCACTGTCCCTGACGCTGATTTTCAATACTTTATCAATGCACTTCGCCTGGATGACCTGACCCTCGCCGTTGGCATGACGGTAAGCGTTGTTGAGAGTTTCTTGCACAAAACGGTACAAACAGAGTTTGAGCGGCAGTGGCGCGGCCTTCGGCAGCTGCCCCAGGGTTAATGTGACTTTGGTGCCAGTGCGTTGCTCGTGCCGTTGCGCCACCAGCTGCAACTCTTCCACCAGGCTCAAGTCGTTGATTTCCGGTAGTGCCAGGCCTCGTGATAAATCGCGGACCTCCCGCAATGCGTCGGTGGCGGCGCCACGAATGGTTTCCAGCGACTCCTGATCGACCGCCGAGCAGTTTTCGGCCAAGTCGTCGAGCCGGATCAGAATCAAGGTCAGTAACTGCGCCGGCCCATCGTGCAGGTCTGCACCAATGCGCCGCAAGGTGAGTTCGTTGACCCGGGAAAACTCCTGGGTCGCCGTCGCCATCTTGCGCTGGAGTTCGGCATTGCTGATGTGCAAACGGGTTTGCTCCTGCAGGCGTAAGTGCAGTGCCACTTGTTGGCGCTGAATAATCTTGTCACCCCGTCGCACGATGAAGAAAAGCAGCGTCAGCATTGCCAGCGTCGCGGCGCCAACGACCACCCATACCCGCTGTCTGACGCGATTGATCTCGCGCTTGAGGCTATCGGCCTTTTCATAAAATTCGCCGACTGCGATGACTTTCCTGGAGCTTGAATCCCGCAGGGGTGCGTAAATCTCATAGAGCGGCACGTTCAGGGTGCGCTCGAACTCGTTCTCATCCTGGCTCAGTTCTTCAAGGTCGGTGACCACTTTGCCCTTGAGTGCCTCGGTGACGTGATCCGGTGGGAATTTTTGGTTGGTGAGGGCTTTATTCGTGCTGTAGACCACCGTGCCATCCGCCCGCCAGATCTTGATCGAGACAATGTGCTGTTGTAGCGCACGACTTTGCGCGAGGCGGTCCAGGGACTGGACACTTGCAGCCGAGAGGCTGTTGTCCYGGCTCATCTCCTGCACATAGGGCTCAAGAAACGTATCCATGTACTGAGCGGCTGCTTCTGCCGCGCTTTGTACCGCGGCACTTTCTATGCCTTCGCTCACCAGTTTGCCGACGGAAAACATGGTCAGTCCCAGGATCACCGCAGCGGCAATGACAAACTGGGTCGAGCGACTCAGGTTGCGCGCCCGGCACTTGATCCGAGTGCGCCAGATTCCATTGCGAACCACATCGGAAGCAGGGGCTGGTTCGACGAGAACATCAGTCTCCTGCGCGATAAAAGTCTCGTTTTTTGATTCGACTTTTGCATCTTTTACCATCGATTGGGTTCCCTGATCATCGTGATAAGTCGGTTGGAAAACTCTGCAGCTCAACGGATATCTGGAGTCTGGCACTTATCGGCTAAAGCGCTTCACCCTCAATCAAAATGATATTTCGGTTCTTGACCAGCAGTTTCCTTTTCGACGTTGTTAATAGCAACTGACTCTCATTGTTATGTTGGTGGAATTTTCGACGGGGGGACGTAAGTGAGCCATTCTTACCCGGATATCGATCGCCGCTTCATCACCTTGGCCTCATGCGAGTACAGCTATGCTTTATTGGATGTTGGTCTTCGTCCCCATTCCTATCCTCTTGAAGTTCATTGCGCCACAGCAGGACTTGCTGATCTTTCTGGCTGCTGCTTTGGCCATTGTGCCACTGGCCGGATGGCTGGGCCGGGCGACGGAGCAACTGGCGGAGCGTTCTGGAGAAGGGGTCGGTGGACTGCTCAACGCCACGTTCGGCAACGCCACTGAACTGATCATCGCCATTAGCGCCTTGCGGGCCGGATTGCACGATGTGGTGAAAGCCTCCCTGATCGGCTCCATTGTCGGCAATATCCTGCTGGTGCTGGGGGCCTCCATGCTCGCCGGCGGGCTGCGTCATAAGGAGCAGCAATTCAATGCCCTCGCAGCTCGCTCCCAAGCCACGTTACTGACCATGGCGACCATCGCGCTTGTTTTGGCGGCTGCCTACAACGCGGTGGTGGCGCCTCGAGCACCTGAAGGGCTGCAGAGGTTGAGCTTATATATCGCTGTAGTCTTGCTGCTGGTGTATGGGCTGTTTCTGGTGTACTCGCTGATTACCCACAAGAACCTGTTTGCCGGGGACCCCCATGTGGCGAGCGACGGGCAGCAGTCCCCACTTTGGTCAAAGAGCAAGGCGTTGCTGGTTTTGGCCGCGGCGACGCTGTTGATCGCCTGGGTCAGCGAGATTTTGGTGGCGGCCATCGAGCCAAGTGCGCATCAACTAGGCCTCAGCAATCTCTTTGTCGGCGTTTTCATTGTCGCGATACTCGGAAACGCCGCTGAACATTCTTCCGCGGTTTCAGCGGCCATGAAAAACCGCATGGACCTCTCGCTCTCGATTGCGATTGGTTCCAGCGTTCAGGTCGCCCTTTTCGTGGCCCCGGTTCTCGTGCTGGTCAGCTACGCCATCGGTTCGGCACCGATGGACCTGGCGTTTTCCGGTGGTTTGGTCCTCAGTGTGCTGCTGGCCGTTCTGATTACCGGTCAGGTGGCCGGCGACGGACGATCCGACTGGCTGAAGGGGGTGCAACTACTCGCCGTCTACTTGATCCTCGGCCTGGCCTATTTCTTTACACCTGATGTGGCGGCCTGAATGCCTGAGGATTGCGAATCTCTCACTTACAGGTGATCATGTGCGCCATATAGGTAGGGGGGGTATGGTATGGCGCACATTCACGGGCAAAAAGACGATCTATTGAAACGGGTAAAACGCATCGCCGGACAGGTTCAGGCGATAGAGCGAGCGCTGGAGTCAGAGGCCGATTGCGCCAAGACTTTGCATCTCGTCGCGGCAACTCGCGGGGCCATGAACGGTCTGATGGATGAAATCATCGAAGCTCACGCGCATGCACATGTCGCCAATCCTGAACTGAGCGATGAGGAGCGGGCCAAAGGCGTCGAAGAACTGCTCGAAGCCATCCGCCGTTACTCCAAATAGGACCGGTGATGCCAAATTTCGCAGAACTGCTTCAACAGGGTGGCGCCCACGCGTGGCTCTATTTTCCCAGCGCGATACTGCTGGGGGTCTTGCACGGGCTTGAGCCCGGCCATTCAAAAACCATGATGGCGGCGTTCATCGTGGCCATTCGTGGCTCGGTCAAACAAGCGGTGTTGTTGGGCCTGGCCGCAACGCTGTCGCATACGGCGGTGGTCTGGTTGGTCGCTATTGGTGGTATGTACCTGGGCAAGGGGCTGGACGCGCAAACCACCGAGCCGTATTTCCAACTCGCATCCGCTGCACTGATTATTTTGATCGCGCTCTGGATGCTGTGGCGCACCTGGCGTGGCGAACAGATGTTCAAGTTCGAGCAAGGTGAAGGTCATCACCATGATGAACATGATCACAGTCACCACGATGAAACCCAGCGTATCGATACCGGTCATGGCCGTGTCGAGCTTTCGATTTTCGAAGCCGGCATGCCACCGCATTGGCGCCTGAAAGCATTGAGCGGGCATGCCTGGGGCGCTGCGGATGTCCGGGTGCTGACGACGCGTGCGGACGGCAGCACCCAAGCGTTCTCATTTATTGAACATGACGGTTTTCTGCAATCGACGGCGGACATTCCCGAACCCCATGAATTCAGCGTTCGCTTGAGCCTTGGGCACGCCGGGCACTCACATGACTACGACCTGGAATACCTGGAGCATGATCACGGGCATTCGCACGCGGAACTGGAAGGCCTGGAATTGTCGGTTGATGGTTATCAGGACGCACATGAACGCGCCCATGCCAATGACATCCGCAAGCGCTTTACCCATCGTGAAGTGACCACAGGCCAGATCATCGTGTTCGGTTTGACGGGAGGGCTGATTCCTTGCCCGGCGGCCATCACCGTTTTGCTGCTCTGTCTTCAGGTCAAGGAAGTCGCCTTGGGTGGCGCACTCGTCTTGTGCTTCAGTATTGGTTTAGCAATTACGCTGGTTTCGGTCGGCGCGGCGGCAGCCATAGGCGCCCGGCAAGCGACCAATCACTGGCCGTGGTTGGGTGCGATTGCGCGTCGGGCACCTTATCTGTCCGGCGCGTTGATTATCGGCGTGGGCTTGTATGTCGGTATGCATGGCTGGATCGGGTTGAATGCTTAAGACGCTTTGAATGGGCACAGATCTGCTTGGTGCACGAAAAAGGCCGGCTGATCAGGCCTGATAGTGTTCACTTCAGCCATAGAGGGCCTTGTAGCAGCCGGCTGCGCCAGCTACAAATCCCCTCAACCAGCTCTGACTCACCACCCTCCCCGTAGCAGCTGWCGAGCAGRGCGAGGCTGCGTCTGCTGTTTGCCTGACAACACTCAATTGCCGGGATTGCGACGGCTACGCCGCCGAACGCAGCCTCGCYCTGCTCGACAGCTGCTACAAATCCCCTCCAGCTCTGACTCACCACCCTCCCTGTAGCAGCTGTCGAGCAGAGCGAGGCTGCGTCTGGGATTTGCCTGACAAAACGCGATTGCCCGGTGAGGTTCAAGACGGTATCTACAGAATTGTGTCGCTCCTTAAACGAATAGCATCAGGGCTGATCAGGCCGGGCTTTTCAGTGAGTATCGCGGTAATGCCATGCGCTTGATGCAGACTAACCGGTCATTGAGCGGCGACGCATAGCTCCCCGGTGGCGCGGATCAGGGCCTGGCCGTGCAGTTGATCCTTGATCAGGCTGGCGCGCACGGTTCCCAGCCAGTCTGGGCAGCTGGGGTCATTGCGATAGGGCACGAAGTCGGCGTATTGCCGCAACAGGCGGTGTTGCAGCTCATCCAGTTGTGGCCTGATTTGATTGAGGAGGTCCGGCCTTGGCGTGTCCGGTGCCTTGTCCGCCGCGTGCCATTGTGCGAGCAGGCCGTATTGCACCAACTTGTTGGCTTCGATTTGTGCGGCGATCAGCTCGGCAGCCTCGTCCGAATTCAGCTGGCGGCTCACGGCAATCTTCCTGGCATTGTCGATAAGCTGAGTTTCCCGGGCCGTGTCCTGGATCGGTTTGCCACTRTCCCATTTGGTCAACGCCGCCAGATCAGCAATGTTCAAGCGCTCGTTGATCGTCACCAGCAGCGGTAACAAGCTATCGGGTTCCGGGGAGGGTGTACCGGCCTGGACGCCTCCAGCGAATAAAGCGAACAGGGCGCACGTCAGCAGTTGCGGCAAGCGTTGGGAGTGGAGCATGGGCAAACCTCATTGAGCGCAAAATTCGCTATCAGGTCTATGTACCACAGGTGCGGCAGAGGCTTTAAGTGGGGACTGATTTATTTGTGCACGAAAAAGCCCGGCTTGTTTGGCCGGGCTTTTTGTTGAGTGCTGCGGGAAGGCTATTCATTCATGCAGCGCGATACTTGATCAAACGGTCAGCACCACCTTCGGCGACGCGGTTCTGCATCAGACGGTCAGAACCATCAGCGGCTACACGATTCTCGATCAGGCGATCGGAACCATCAGCGGCTACACGATTCTCGATCAGGCGGTCGGAACCATCAGCGGCCACACGATTCTCGATCAAACGATCTGAACCATCAGCGGCCACACGATTCTCGATCAAACGATCTGAACCATCAGCAGCCACACGGTTCTCGATCAGACGATCCGAACCCCCTTCAGCCACACGGCTTTCAATCAGACGATCCGAGCCGCCTTCAGCGACCACAGGTTGAGC
>NZ_JBFUKU010000150.1:0-13689 GCF_056400685.1 Pseudomonas sp. P5_A12
GGGGTAGCTGTTCTGCCGTATCGCTACCCTTCGAATTTCAGCACCAACAATAAAAAAGGCTGAAGGTTGAAAAATGAACGCAATCCAATACAGCGAGTACGACTGTGAAGCGTCAGGTAATTTCCTGACCGAAGCATCACTGGCCAAACAAGGCTTCGACATCCGCGTTGAACAGGCGCAATGGTCCTGCTCTGGCACCGCCTTGATTGAAACCGGCACTAATTGCCTGATACGCCTGATGCTGCCGTCCAGCGTTCAGAGCAAGCCCAACTGCGGCAGTTTTTCCAGCCACGGCGCGCGTCAATTCCAGCCCTTGGGCAAACTGCTGTYCATTCCCCATGGCACTGAGTTTCATCTGCGCCACGACGCCTGCACTCAAAAAGCTCTGGTGTGCCTGTTCGATCCCGCCTCCCTCGGCGCCCTTGGCAGTTATCGCTGGAATTGGCAGGAGAACGTCAGCGAAGCCATGCTCAACATGCAAAGCGGTTATCTGCACGCATCCCTGCAACGTCTGGCCGAAGAAGTGACCAATCCCGGTTTCGCCAGCGAATTGCAAACCGAGTGTCTGCTCTCCAGCATTGCCCTGGACCTGCGCCGTGAGTTTATCGACGCTCCCGTCGAGGCCACCCTTCCCTCACCCAACACTGAAAAACTCAGCCCTCGGCAATTCAACATCCTGCGTGAACTGCTCGATACCACGAGCGACGAAGGCCACTCCCTGCGCCATCTGGCGCAAGCCTGCGAGCTGCCATTGCGAACGCTGTCCAGTCGATGCAAAAACACCACTGGCATGACCTTGCGCCAATACGCAGCGCAACATCGCCTGCAAAAAGCCATGGCGCTGTTGGCCGACCCACGATTACTGATCAAACAGGTTGCCTATCAGTCTGGCTTCAACAATGCCGCAGCCTTCAGTGCCGCATTCCGAAAAGAACTCGGCGTTACACCTGAGGAGTTTCGCCATCAGCGCCAGCGCTAAAAGGCACCCGAACACGAGCACCTTTTAGCGACAGGGGTTTTAACGACGAATCGTGGCAGTGATTTTTGCATGTGGCCCATTAACCTGCGCGGCCCATGCTTCAGCCGCCTGATCCAGGGTGAAGTCAAGGTAATCCACCTGAATTTGCTGCTCTTTGGCGATCTTCAGCAGACGCAGCCAGATTTGCTCACGGTCTGCTGGCGGGCGCTGGCCGGTGCCGATGCACGACAAATTGCGGAACAATAGATCGGCAATATCCAGATTGAGCTGGCGTCCGGCCCCCGTGYCAATGGTCACGATACGGGCGCCCCAATTGGTGGCCTTCAGAGACGTCAACATGGGTTGACCGCACACGAGGTCCAGCACCACGTCAAATCCACCATCGGCCGCGTCCTTGAGTGCTGCGACATCATCGCTACCGCCTAGCGTCACCACCTCATCGGCGAGGCCCCGCGACTTCAAACGGCCCAGCGCTTCGCCCGACCGCGCAGCACCTACCACCTTACCCRCACCCATACCGCGCGCCAGTTGCAAGGCGATCTGGCCGAGCGTACCGGTCGCGCCCAAAATCAGGACTTTTTCACCCTTCTGAATCTCGGCTTTTTCCAGTGGAACGATGGCACCGGTAGCAGCAATGCCCATGCTGATTGCGGTTTTATCGTCCACGTCGTCCGGCACATTCCACACCTCGGCTTGCGGCACCAGAGTGCGCTCTGCCCAGGCACCAAATGGCAACACCGAGCGTTCCCCGAAATACACCCGACGGCCATCCGGCGCACGGCCTACGCCTTCGCCGCGAATAACACAGGGGTATTCCACACCGAGACGGTAGGCGCCTAGTACATCCCAGCCCCCCAGACCAGCGGTATCGACATCGATCAGTACCGCGCCGTCTTGCGGCTTTGGCTCACGAAACTCATCGACTACTGGCAGCGCATTGCGCTCGGAAATAATTGCTGCACGCATGGCATTATCCTTGTCTGTTTTATTTTAAGGCCGCACCCAGAGTGCTAGTTGAACACAAATCAATTATTTGTCCATATGCTTACGTCGAAATTCCCCTAACGGGTCGCCAATGACTCGGCCTGATAACGCGGATACCCACCCAACGTGAGGAGAAGCAAGGGTCCCACGACAAAGCAGATGAAACTGAACAACAGCATGGCCGAGTAGCCACCGGTCAGCTTGAACAGCCCCGCAAACAGCAATGGCGAGATCGCGGCACCGGCGGTAATCAGGCCCAGATGGGCACCAAATAAACGACCGTAGTCGCGCATGCCGAAGTAGCGTGCGATCAGAAATGCAGCGATATCGAACTCGGCGCCCGCACCAACGCCCACCAGCAACGTGGCGAGGGTGTACATGRCAATGCTGGAGTCGCCATAGGCAAAAATGCCGCAGGCAAATGCCGGCATCAGAAGCGCCAAAGAGGCGACACCGGGGGCCCACAAACGGTCAATCAGGTAGCCCACCAACAACCGGCCAAGAATCAGCGACACGCCAAAACTGCTGAAAATCTGGCTGGCCTGCAAAGCGCTCAGGCCTCGATCCTGCAGCAAAGGCACGATATTGGTGACCATGCCCACCACGCAGGACACCACCAATGTCATCGACAGGTTGCACACCCAGAACCGCCACGAACGCAGTGCCTCGCGCAACAGCAACCCGCCGGATTGTTTGTGGGAGACCGGAAGTTGTGCGGTGTTGTCACTGACATTGGCGGTCGGCAATAACCAACGTAATGCCAAGGGCAATGCCAGCAACACCGGCAACACGCCCAATGCCATAAAACCCGCCTGCCAATTCCAGCGGCCGATCGCCCATGCGGTAATCAGCGGCAGCATGATGGCCGCCAGCCCGGAGCCACTAAGAATGATCGCAAGTGCCAGGCCTCGGTTTTCCTCAAACCACAAGTTGACCAAGTGCGACCAGGTCACCTGCAACGTACCCAACCCGGCCAGAGGCACCAGGAAAAACCCCAGGTAGAGGGTCCAGATCGAGCCACTGATACAGCTCAGAAGGAAGACACTCAGGGACAACGCCAACAGCGACAGCAACGTGATCAGGCGCAGGCCATATCGCAAGTTGAGCCAGCCAGCCAATTGCGACGCGACGATGGTGCCAAGCGACAGAGCGGTGATCRCCGCCTGCAATTCCGCCCTGCCCCAGCCCATGGCCTGTTCCAAGGGAATAACCATGGAGCTGAAGCTGTACAGCAGCAACGAACTGGAACTGGTGGCGACACCCACCAGGGCCAGAATCAGCACTCTCCAGCCGCGTTTGAATTCTGCGTTATCAAAGCCTTTCATGGTGTGTGACCTCAGTCGTTGCCGATAAACACAGCCGCTTCCGCGCTCTTGCTTAGCACGTGCGCACGGCGTGCCAGGCCGGGTGCATTGGCGAGCTGTTCGAGGGTGTCTTCGGGGTGTATCAACGTCGGGCCATTGCCCAGTTCCTGAAGCGCCAGCAGTGCCAGGTCCTCAGCCTTGGGCAACGTCATGGTGAGGGCGTCGGGGACGTTCAGTTTGACCATGGCATCGCGCATGGTAGGGGTGTCCACGGTGCCGATGACCAGGTTGAGCACATCCACACCACGGTCTTTCCATTCCGCCCATAGCGACTCGCCGAGGTTCAGCGCAAACCCTTTGGTGGCGGTGTACATCGCCAGTTTTCGAATCCCGCCCAACGCGGCCTGGGAACCCACCAGCAGCAATCCTCCCTGCCCGCGTTCCAGCATGGCGGCACCGAAGGCGTGGCTGCATTGCATCACGGTCAGGCAATTGAGGCGCAGCAAAGCGCCCCAGTCGTCGACCGAAGTATCGAGAAAACGCGTGATGTAGGGGTCGCCACCTGCGTTGTAGATAAACAGGCCGACTTGCCGCTTACCAACAGCCGCCAGCAATTGCTCACAGGCATCGGGATGGGACAGGTCCTGGATGAGCACCAACACCTCAACGTCGTACCGTTGCTCTAAATCGTTTTTCAACTGCGCCAAGGCTTCGCCACGGCGCGCCACCAGCACACAGTTAAGGCCACGCTCGGCGAGCGCATGGGCAAATGCGGCGCCCACCCCATGCGAAGCACCGGCGATCACTGCCCATGGGCCATACCGATGCTTGAAGGCGTTATCAGGAACAGACATAAACACTCCGAAAACAAAGGCCCGGCGGCCAGCCACCGGGCGAGGAAGGCTTCACCGCGTCAGACGACTGGCGGCAGGTCGATGTGGCTGGCGGAGGCACCAATGGCGGTGCTGCCATAGACAAGGACGCGCCGCTCGATTTGCGCCATGAACAGGCGCAGCAAGGGTTCGTCGTATTCCGGCCCGGCGCTTTTTACAAAGGCTTCCAGCGCTGCATCAATCTCGCTGTAGTCACTGAAGGTGCGGTCCAGCAGCGCTTGCGCGTCCTGTTGCTCCAGCTTGCGCAAGTGCAATTCCATGGCATCGCCACGGCCCAGGTATTCCACCAGTTTGCTCACTGCGCGCAGTTTGGTTTTCTGGAAGTCGCTGYCAACCTCCACTTGGGCCAAGGCATCGGTCAGCATGGTCAGCAGTTGTGCATTTGGGCCTGTGCTGACAATGTCCAGATCCGGCTTTTGCAGGGGAACACCCATGGCCTCGGCCAGCGCATGCACCACCACCCTGCGCAGGGCGATATCAAATTCGGTGTAGGTGTCATGCGGGTCACCCGGTTGTGGTGTGGCCACCGACGCCGAGAATTGCATGGTGCTGACAGTGGCGAAGAGCGCAGTGTGGTAACGCACCACATCAGGCTCCGCCGGTTCGCCGGTCACTTGCTGATAGTAGCGATACAGGGCCGCAAAGCTGTCCCCAAGCGGTTCGTAATTGTCGCGCATGCGCGCCGAAGCAAGGTCGGCCAGAGGATCACCGATCATGGCGAATTCAAAGTCGTAGAGGCCATGCACCTGCCCGTTCTCGAACAGAAACTGCCCAGAATCGTACTGAACGAAAGAAGGCCGGGTACGGTGCTGTGGCACATTGCGCCGCAGCCAACCGAGGGCGAATTCGGCCAGAGGCTGAGGCTTGGTTTTATTACGCGCATACAGCGGGTAATAGGCTTCCAGACCTGCCAGGGTTATGTCCTCGGCACTTTTCGGCAGGCTGATACCCTGATCAATAAAGGGTTGCAACGGCAGTTGGTGCATACGCGCCATGGCATCGACCCACTGGCGTGCAACCCCATGACGTTCGGCATCACTCTTCGCGGTGCTGACGTCACGGCTACCCGGCACCAACTGCATCAGGATGGTTTGCGGGTCTTCGCAAAAGCCGTAGATATGCGGTACGGGCACGCCTTGCTGACCGAGCAAGGAGAGAATATCCGCTTCCCGGCGCAGATCCGGGAATGGACTGACATCCCCTCCGCGCTCGCCACGAATATGCAACTGAAGGGTTTCGCCATCGCGTTGCAGCTCAAGGTTCCAGGCCGGGCGCCAGCGCAGCAGACGCTGCATGGCGGTGATCTTCCCGCCCAGTAGACCTTCGACAAAGGTACGCAGCTTTTCTTCGACCGGATCACAGGTCACATTTGTTGTTGGCATACATGTCTCCCTCAAGCGCTGATGTCCAGCGCCGCTATCAATGGGTGCTGGTAACACCAGCGCTCGGCCCGCCCACGTGCTCCAGCGGCACGCCCTTTTTCTTCGCCAGGTCGGCGGTGTCCAGGTACTCGCGCCACGCACAGATAAGGCCTTGCTCGTTCAGCTCATACACCGCCACCATTGAGTGCGGCATGGGGACGCCATTACTGACACAGTAATCGTCGCGTTCGGTCATGACCACGCGCTCGGAAGAGACGATGTGGCGCGTGTTGCAGCGGTTATGCGTGACATAACTCATCTGCCGCTCTATCTCCTTGCGCAGCGCGTCGCGACCACGGATCACCGGACCACCGGGCACCCACAGTTGCCAGACGGCGTCGTCGGAGAAAGTGGCCATGATGCGTTCGATATCCGGGCGACTGCCGTCGCTGCCATCGCCCCAGGCGGCCAGCATGTCGAGGATGAAGCGTTCCTGTTCGAGTGCCATAAAACGGGCTCCAGTGCAGTGAAATGATCGGGATCAGACCGAGGTCTGGGGCAGCAGAAAATTGCGCACCACCGGCACCATCGGCGTACCACAGCTCATGCCGCCGTCTACGCGCATCAAAGTACCGTTGACGTAGGCTGCGTCGTCGCTGGCAAGAAATGCGGCCATGGCGGCGATGTCTTCTGGCTCGCCCAGTTGCGGTACGTTTTGCAGGTCGAGAAAAGCGGTTTTCATGGCTTCGTTGGCCCAGCTTTCCATGGCGGGAGTGCGAATGACCCCCGGCAAAATGCCGTTGCAACGAATGCCGCGTTTACCAAAGGTGGCGGCAATGGTTTGCACGTACCAATTGAGGGCGGCCTTGGAGGCGCCRTAGCTGAACTGGGAGATTTCGCCGGCAATCGAACTGGTGGACGACGTAAACAGAATCGAACCACTGCCCTGAGCGAGCATGTGCGGCAAGGCGTATTTGCACGCCAAGACACCGCCCAGCACGTTGACACGCATGCAGTTGTGGAACAGCTCAGTGTTGAAGTTGATGAAGTCGATATCGCGGGTTGTGGCCGGGTTTCGGTACACCGCATTATTGAACAGCACGTCGATACGGCCGAAGGTCTGGACGGTCTGTTCAACCATCTCCCGCAGGGCGTCTTCCTGGCCGACATCCACTTGTAATGCCAGGGCATTGGCGCCGATTTCAGCCGCCACGGCCTGCGCCGATTCGGCGAAAAGATCGGTGACCACCACGGTGGCGCCCTCCCTGGCAAAACGCAGTGCCGAAGCGCGGCCAATGCCGCTGCCCGCGCCAGTGATCACGCAAACTTTGCCGTCTAAACGTTTCAGAATCTCGCTCATAAAGGGGTCTCGGGACGGAGAAAAAAATCGGCGCCCGTAGCGAACGCCGAAAAAGGAGCGTGACGTCAGCGGGTCTGACCACCGGCTATGGTCTGTGGATTGGCTTCCCGTTCAGCGACCGGTTCCTGGCGGTAGCGTGTAGGGCCGTTGCCGAACATGCCGTACTGATCACGGGTAAAGTCGTACAACGAGTAGGAATCCTGTTGCGGATTGTTTGGAATCCCGTAAGCCTCGATGTTGTACTGCGAGCCGGTACGGAACAGCGCGCCGCTGTCGTCCCAGGCGTCGTAGACAGCAGCGCCAAAGGTGTCCTCGTCGATGTAGTAGCGACGCTTTTTCTGCGCGTGGCGCACGCCGTCCTTGCGGGTCGCTTCCACCACCCAGACACGGTGCAGCTCCCAGCGTTCACAGGCAGGGTTGATGTGGTTGGGCATGAGTTTTTTCTCCATGTCGCAACCCCATTTCAGGGTGTAGTTGCTGTAGGGAATCAACATTTCCTTCTTGCCCACCAGCTTCCAGTCAAAGCGGTCCATCTTCCCGGAGAACAGGAAGATTTCGTCGTAAAACGCCACCCCGCCGAACGCCGAGTTAGGGGTGTCGTAGTTGAATTCCGGAGCCTTGCGAACACGCCGCTGACCGGTGCTGTAGCTCCAGGCGTAACGGGAGTCGGTGACCGGATCGAGGTAATCCCAATACCCGGACGCCTGCCCGGCGGTACGGGCCGGCGCGACGACATGCGACCAGATACGCTGGGCAATTTTCGGATCGCGCCCCGGTACATCCATTTGATAGAATGGTTTTTCGCCGGTGGATCGGTTCGTGTTGGTCAACGTCACATGACCTTCATTGACCACATAGGCACTGTGATTCCAGTCCCARCCATTCACGCCTTGGTAATTGAGGATGTAGTTCCACATCACTTCGCGGCCATCGCGCGGGAGCGGGAATGGCAGACCGCCACGGCACGCTTCGCTGATCGACAGGCCATCGTTCTCGGTTTTGCAGTCTTTGCGGGTGGCGTTGCGCTGAGTAGCTGCCAGGAAGTTTCCTGGAAAGGTAGCGGTCCGGTGGGTGGGGTACACCTCGAGGTAATAAGTGTCGGGGTACTTTTTGAGCAAATTCAACTGCCCGGCCGTCAGCTGGTCAGCGTACTGATCCGCGTTGCTTGCCGTAATGCGCAAGCGTGGTTTTTCATTGGCAAACGGGTTCGGCCAGGTCCCATCCCCAGGAACCATACCGGCAGGGACTTTCAGACCACCGTCATACGCCGGAATAGTGCCTGCCGCGTTGCCGGCGACAATCGAACCAAACGTTGTGAGCTTGCCGCCCAGGTCGGCTGTGCTAAAGCTCTCATCGGCCACCGCCGACCCCGCCAAAGCAATGGCCACCAGGCCTATCGCATAAGAATTAATCTTCATGACCTTCTCCATTCAGATGGGTGATCACCAAGCCCGGTGATCACTGCATTGCATTTCAGGGGCGGTTTAGAACGCTGTGCTGACGGTCAGGGAGACCCAGTTACGGTCGGACAGGCCTACGTCGCCGGAACCGCCGACGACGGTTTTGCCGACGCCGTTGACGTCTGCGTAATGGCGTTCGCTGCCGTAGCCGATATAAGACAGGGTCACGTCCAGACGCTCGTCGTAAGTGCCCTTCACACCGGCCTTCCAGCTGTATTTGCCTTCGTTGCCTCCCCCTGTGGCTGCAACGCCGCTGATGCCGTAATCCACGCTCATGGGGGTGGAAATGTTCCAGCCAGGGAACACCCCCAGCCACTGCGGCGCAAAGCTGACGGCAAGGCCGACATAATTGTCGGTGGCGCAGCCGAAGTGCTTGTTCAACCCTTTCGCGCAGCCGTCGTAGCCTTCGCCTTTGAACAGTTCTTCGTGCTTTGTCACCGCTTCCACGTGGCTGAAGGCCATTTCGGTAACCAGGCTACCGGTGTCGAAGTAATCGGTGCGCGGCAGCAGCCAAAGGCTGTTGACCACCATGTGCCAGGTATCACCTCGGGCGCCCTGGTTGTCAGCGGTGCTGATGTTGCTGGAAATCAGTGAGGAGTTCTGGCGGTACGACAGATCTACCCCCACGGAACCGCCACCCAATACCGGCCCTGCGGAATAACCCAGACCATAGAGCTTGACGTTCTCGGCATAAACATAACGGGCGAAGGTCGGCGCCACTTGCAGGCCCCACGGGTTGTAGTCATCGAACTCGCGGTAGTAGAGACTGACCTCAGAGTGCAGATAGTCGAAGCTGTAGCTACCCATCACGCCCCAGTTGCCCTGGTCTTTGGGTGTGAGCGCATCGATCAATGGCCGTGTGAAACCACTGAACAACGGCAAGCGGTTCGGACCTTCCAGTGCGATGTCGGCGGAAGCCAGATAAGTGCCGCCCTCAGGCGCACGAGTAGTGTCCCATTCGAAGAAATATTGCGCCGCCAGCGACAACTGATCAGTGACCTGGGCCTGAGTGGAAATTTGCGTCAACGGCAGGAAGATTTCGCGCGTCTCGGTGCCGGGGTTGCTCACGGCCTTGCGTCCATCCAAGGGGGCTTGTGAGTAGGAAATAGCATGCCCGGCAATCAACAAGCCATTGCCCCAATAGATGGTGTGCCGGCCGGCACGCACGCTGACCGGAATGTCGCCAAGGTCGAAGCGGGTAAACGCAAAGGCGTCCAGCAATTCGCCGCTGGGTCCGCGGTGGTAGCGCTTGGTAAAGCCGGAGTAATGGCCGTTGGCATAGCTGGGCGTACTGGTACCCGGAAATGCGCCGGGGTAGAAGACATTGCCAGAGCTGGTTTCGACATCGGTGTCTTCGTACGCTTGGTCGTACCAGGCAGCGCCGCTGATGCGAAAGCCGTTGTACTTCTTGTAGGCCACCTCTACTTCGCTCATCAAGTCGACACGGTTGGTCACTACATCGCCCTTGTCATGAAACTTGGCATCGGACTCGTCGTAGGTGGCGTTGTTGGCCAAGGCATTGTCGCGTCCCTCGGCCCGCAGGCCGAGGTTGTAGCGAACAGTGTTGTCCCAGCGCGCAGTCAGGTCCGGATTACCGGTATCAAACTCGGCAGCCTGACTGTTGCCAATGGCCGAGGCACACCCAATCACGCTGAACCAGACAGCCAGGCTTAACGGCTTTAATTTTGCGTCGATCATCAACACTCCCTTTACATTCTTTTTGTTATTGGCAGCCGAAGCATTGGGCCGTTTCAACCGCGCCGATGAGCACTGGCCTGAGGGCGTTCGGTATGGCCTGAAGTAAACGGGACAGGGAGGTTTGGGCACAACGATTGGGAGCATTGCTGAAATGCATTTTGATATTGGTCAAATGCTCCAGAGCTATTGGCCGCTCCGTGAGCTATACCCAAAGATCCCGCATCGTACTTATTGAGTACTGGAGGTTGATCATGAAATTGATAACGCAATCGGCGGCGCTCGTAGCCACTGTGATGATCTACGGCTGCACGACTTCATCAAACCAGACCGTGACCATTCCTTTAAATGCTACGCCGCAGAACCTCGGTCAGATTGCCAATACGACGTTGGCCACTCAGGGCAATGAGACGGCCTTTTCCTTCTTCATCGGTGGAGTCCCGAACGGCACCCTTCGGCCCTTGAACCTCTACACCTTTATCAACAAAGGCAGCTGCGAGCGGCCTGGGCCCGTCGCCTACGCAATGAATGACCGGATCAACACCGACCTCATGTCCGTGGGTGGCTGGACTTATTCACGAAGCGCGCCGGTGGCAATGTCAGAGCTGTTGTCCGGTGGGTACTCCGTGGTCGTAAGGTCCACACCGGCCGATGGCAACGTGGATATTTTTTGCGGGGATATAAAGCAATAACCGAGGCGAACGTGACGCCCCGGCAGTAAACGACTCCCTCTGAAAAGCCGTAAAAAACACACTTGCATTCCGATATCTAAATATCCAATACCACCCCGCTGTTTTTGTGATTTTACGATTCACACCCCCCTCCCTAGACTCCGGCCAATAACTAGGCAACGCCGCTCTCCTGGCGCCGCCACGACAATAAAGCCTGGAGGATGAACATGAGTGCGTCCCCGTCTCTGGATGACAAATACATCCAGCACAGCGGAAAAGTTTTGCTCACCGGAATTCAGGCGCTGGTGCGTCTGCCTCTGATGCAGCGCCAACGCGATCTGGCCAATGGTCTGAATACTGCCGGGTTCATTTCCGGCTACCGCGGCTCGCCACTGGGTGGTTTTGACCAGGCCTTGTGGAAGGCTCGCGACTACCTCAAAGAGCACCACACGGTGTTCCATCCGGGCATGAACGAGGATCTCGCGGCCACGTCGATCTGGGGTACGCAGCAGGTCAATATCTTTGAAGGGGCGACCTACGACGGCGTATTCGGCATGTGGTACGGCAAGGGCCCCGGCGTAGACCGCTGCGGCGATGTGTTCCGTCACGCCAACGCTGCCGGCACCTCACAATTTGGTGGTGTGCTGGCCATCGCCGGTGACGACCATGGCGCCCGCTCCTCCTCGCTGCCCCATCAGACCGAACACATTTTCAAAGCCGTCATGATGCCGGTACTGGCGCCATCGGGCGTGCAGGAATATCTCGACTACGGCATGCACGGCTGGGCCATGTCGCGTTATTCCGGTTGCTGGGTTGCCCTCAAAGCGGTGGCCGATACCGTTGAAAGCGCAGCCGTTGTCGACATCGATGTTCATCGCGTACAGCCAATTATTCCCGATATTCCGCTGCCCGAAGGCGGCTTGAATATTCGCTGGCCTGACCCACCCCTGGCGCAGGAACAGCGACTGCTGGAACACAAGCTGTATGCCGCCCTCGCCTACGCTCGGGTCAACCGTCTCGACCGTATTGTGATGGACTCGCCGAAAGCGCGCATCGGCATTATCACGTCCGGAAAGTCGTACCTCGACGTATGCCAGGCGCTGAAAATCCTCGGCATCGACGAAACACTCGCGCAGCAGATCGGCCTGCGCGTGTACAAGGTCGGCATGGTCTGGCCACTGGAGGCTGAAGGCGTGCGGCAGTTTGCCGAKGGCCTGGAAGAAATTGTGGTGGTGGAAGAGAAACGCCACATGATTGAGTACCAGTTGAAGGAAGAACTCTACAACTGGCGCGAAGACGTACGCCCGCGCATCGTCGGCAAGTTTGACGACAAGGGTGAGTGGAGCCTGCCGCACACCGGTTGGTTACTGCCGGCCACCAATGACCTGACCCCGGCGATGATCGCCCGTGCGTTGGCCAAACGTATTTTGCGCCTGCATCAAAACGGCCCGCTGCAAGTGAGCCTGGCGGTGCTGGACGCACAACTGGCCAGCAAAGGCCAGTTCAGTAACCTGATGGAACGCGTGCCCCATTACTGTTCCGGTTGCCCGCACAACACCTCGACCAAGGTCCCACAGGGCAGTCGTGCGCTGGCCGGCATCGGCTGCCACTACATGGCAGCATGGATCTACCCGCAGACCCAGACCTTCAGCCAGATGGGCGGTGAAGGCGTGGCATGGATCGGCCAGGCGCCTTTCACCAAGACCCAGCACGTCTTCGCCAACCTGGGCGACGGCACCTATTTCCACTCCGGCATTCTCGCGATTCGGGCCGCCATCGCGGCCAAGGTGCAAATCACCTACAAGATTCTCTACAACGATGCCGTGGCCATGACCGGCGGACAACCCGTGGACGGCAGCCTCAGCGTCGCRCAGATCAGCCGGCAACTCGCTGCCGAGGGTGTGCAGCGGATTGTGGTCGTCAGCGACGATGTCGAGAAATACCAACACATCCGTGATCTGGCAGACGGTGTGCCGGTGCTGCGTCGCGACAAGATGGACGAAGTGCAGGAACAGTTGCGTCAGTTCCAGGGTGTGTCGGCAATCATCTATGACCAGACCTGCGCCGCGGAAAAACGTCGGCGTCGTAAACGCGGAAAATTCCCGGACCCGGCACGTCGGGTCGTGATCAACGAAGCGGTGTGTGAAGGCTGTGGCGATTGCAGCAGCAAGTCCAACTGCATGTCGGTGGTGGCGGTGGAAACCGAGTACGGCCGCAAGCGTGAAATTGACCAGTCCTCTTGCAACAAAGACTTCACCTGCCTCAACGGCTTTTGCCCGAGCTTTGTCACGGTCGAAGGTGGCTCCTTGCGTAAACCCAAGGCCCTGGCGACCGCGAAGGATGACGTGTGGGATTTGCCGACGCCCGCAACCGTAGCGCTGGATGAGCCTTACAGCATTCTGGTCACTGGCGTGGGCGGTACGGGCGTGGTGACCATCGGCGCCCTACTAGGGATGGCGGCGTTCATCGAAGGCAAAGGCACGCTCAATCTGGACATGGCCGGCATGGCGCAAAAAGGTGGCGCGGTGTGGTCGCACATCCGCATCGCCGCGCGCCAGGAGCAGCTGTTTGCACCCCGGATAGCCGAAGGTGAAGCTGCCCTGCTGCTCGGTTGCGACCTGGTGGTCAGCGCCAATACCGAAACCCTGTCCAAGCTGCGTCACAGCGTTACCCATGCTTTGATCAATAGCGAGGAAAGCATCACCAGCGCCTTTGTGCGCACCTTCGCTCAGCAAGCGGAAAGCGGTGATTTGCTGAAGCACCCAGATCCGAAATTCCACACCCAAAGTATGTCGGCACAAATTGCCGAAGCGGTGGGCTCTGATCAGGCGGACTTTATCGACGCAAGCAAAATTGCCACGGCGTTGATGGGCGACTCGATTGCCACCAACACCTTCATGCTCGGCTATGCCTACCAGAAAGGTTGGTTGCCAGTGGGTAAAGCGGCGCTGCTACAGGCCATCGAACTGAACGGTACGGCGG
>NZ_JBFUKU010000151.1:0-13673 GCF_056400685.1 Pseudomonas sp. P5_A12
CACGCGAACGGCCTGCGGAAGCGCACGAAATACTCGACAAGGTACTGAGCAATGCCTGAACACAACACCACGGCGGGTATCACGCCATACCTCGAAGACGTCAGTAGCCGCAGCGATCTGGTGGACTGGGGCGTGCAGAGCGACGCCGTCGAAGGCGTCTCGTTTTCCAGTGGACGACTGCTGTTCAAGGGCCCGAACAACAGCCCGGAAGCCGGGCTCTGGGTCTGCACTCCCGGGCGCTGGCGGCTGTCGATTCCCCGCGACGAGCTGTGCCACTTCCTCGCCGGCGATGCGACGTATCGCAATGACAACGGTGAAGTGATTGAAGTCCGTGCCAATACGCTGGTGCTGTTTCCGGCGGGCTGGACGGGCGAATGCGACGTGCGGGAAACCCTGCGCAACGTCTACATGCTGGCCTGAATCTGATCCCACCCGACCTCTGTGGTCTGTAAGGCCTGTGAGGTTTGTGGCGAGGGAGCAAGCTCCTCGCCACAGAGTGATCGATGCGCCTATGAATCTGAATTTTATTGGAGAACCACTATGACCACCCCGTTTCTGTACAACCCGCTGCAAATCACCGACGTCAAGGACTGGGGCGTGATCCCGACCATGCTCGAAGGTGAATCCCACGTCTCCGGCGTGGTGCTGCACAAAGGCCCGGAAGGCCAGTCCGAGTGCGGTGTGTGGATCTGCACCCCGGGCAAATGGTTCTGCCACGTCACCAGCGACGAGTTCTGCCATTTCCTCGAAGGCCGCTGCACCTACGTCCACGAATCCGGTGAAGTGATCGAGATCAAGCCAGACACCGCAGCCTTTTTCCGCAAGGACTGGAAAGGAGTGTGCACCGTCCACGAGACGGTGAAAAAAGTCTACATGATCCGGTGAATGTCATGACTGAGACACGTGAAAGCCAGCGCGCAGCCTTTCTGGCGCGTGCCGGCTTCGCCGAGACGCCACTGATCGCGTTGCCGGCGGATGCTTCGACACGGCGCTATTTCCGTCTGAGCGGTGCAGGGTTGCTGTTGATGGATTCGCCGCCGCACAGCGAACCCATCGGGCCGTTTGTGCAGATCGCCCGCCACCTGCACGGGTTGGGACTATCCGCGCCAGCCCTATTGCAGGTCGACGAAGAAGAGGGGTTGGCGTTGATCGAAGATTTCGGTCACGACACCTATACCCGTTTGTTGGCGGCGGGGCATCCGGAAGCGGAGCTCTATCGCCTGGCGGTCGATGCGCTGGTGGCGTTGCATCGCGCACCGACAATGGCGGCCATCGCCCCTTACGATGCTGACCAGCTGAGTGGCGAGTATGCGCTGCTGATCGATTGGTACATCCCGCTATTGATCGGCAAGGACGCGGCGCTGGCATTGCGTGAACCGTTTCTGAAACTGTTCGCCGAGGCCTGCAGCGATGTCGCGCAGCGTCGCGAGGCCTTGGTGCTGCGCGACTTTCACGTCGACAACCTGATGCTGCTCGAAGGCCGTGAGGGTATCACGGCCTGCGGTCTGTTGGATTTCCAGGACGCATTGATCGGCTCGGCGGCCTACGACCTGATGTCGTTGCTCGAAGACGCCCGCCGCGATGTCCCCGAAACCTTGCGCGTGGCGTTGCTGGCGCATTACCTGATGCAACGCCCGGAGCTGAATGCGCCGCGTTTTCTCGAAGATTACCGGCGCCTTGCCGCCCAGCGCCACGCCAAGGTGCTGGGGATTTTCGTACGCCTGGCTGGGCGCGATGGCAAGCACGGTTACCTGGCGCACCTGCCGCGTACCCTGGGTCTGTTTGTCCGCGCGCTGGAGGCCGAAGATTTTGCGCCGTTGCGCGCCTGGCTGAATGCGCACGTGCCCGGCTGGCGCGATGAACTGCCGCCGGCAACCCTCGCGGCGTTGCGCGAAACCCCTTATCGATTGGTTCAAGGATCATCCAATGGCCACGTTTAACACTGACACCGCGTTACGCTTCATCCATTCCGAATTCCTGCCGCTGACCGATGCCCGCGTGCGTGAAGTCCTCGACCCGGCCACACTGCAACCGGTCGGCCAGGTCGGTGTGTGTGGCGAATTCGATGTGCAAGCCGCCGTCGATACTGCTGCCGCCGCGCAGAAACAATGGCGACTGATAGACGCGAAAAGCCGCGCCGCGCGCTTGCATCAACTGGCCAATACCATCGAACAGAACGTTGCCTGCAACCGCGAAGTCGCTCGCTTGATGACCCTGGAAATGGGCAAGCCATTCCCCGAAGCGATGGGCGAACTCGCCAACTGCGCGCCGATCTTTCGCTACTACGCGGAAATGGCCCGGGACGACGCCGGCAAGGTCGCCGGCACTACGCAGATCGGTTCGTTCCAGCATGTGCGCTATGAGCCGTATGGCGTCAGCGTGCACATCATGCCGTTCAACTTTCCGATCCTGCTGATGTGCTGGACGGTCGCTGCGTCGCTGGCGGCGGGTAACGCTTGCATCATCAAACCGGCGGAAGCCACGACCCTGTGCACGCTCAAATTCATGGAGCACTTCACTGCGCTGCTGCCGGGCCTGGTGTCTTGTGTGCCGGGTGATGCGGTGACCGCACAATTGCTGGTGCAATCCACCGGCACCCATGCCGTTGCGTTCACCGGCAGTGTGGCGGCGGGCAAAGCGGTGGCGATGGCCTGTGCCGAACAGATGAAACCGTGCGTGATCGAGGCCGGTGGCAGCGACCCGTTGATCATTTCGAAACACGCGCCGCTTGAAGTGGCTGCGGCAGGTGCGGTGACCGCTGCGTTCCACCTGAGCGGACAGATCTGTACCTCGGCTGAACGCTTCTATGTGGTCGATGAGATCCACGATGAGTTCGTCGCGAAGTTCGCCGAACGCACCCGAGCCTTGCGCATAGGTCATGGTCTGGAACATACGGAAATCGGGCCGATGGTCAGCGAAGCAGCGCGCAACAAGGTCATGCGTCTGGTCGACGACGCTCTGGCCAAAGGCGCGACGCTGGTCTGTGGCGGGCGGATTCCGCCGCAACACACCGTGGGTTGGTTCTACGAACCGACCATCCTTACCGGCGTCACCACCGACATGGCGATTCTTCAGGAAGAGTGTTTCGGGCCGGTCGCAGCGATCTGCCGTGTCAGTGATTTTGACGAAGCGGTACGCAAGGCCAACGACTCGCCATTCGGTCTGGGCGCATCGCTGTTCTCCACCGACCTTGCCGAAGCCATGGAGGCTGCCGAGCGTCTCGAAGCCGGGATGGTCTGGGTCAACAACCCACTGATCGACAACGACGCACTGCCGTTTGGCGGCTGGAAGATGTCCGGTCTGGGGCGTGAACTCGGGCGTCAGGGCCTGGAAGCGTTCCGTCGCTCGAAGATGGTCATTATCGATCACCAGCCCAAGATTCAGGACTGGTGGTATCCCTACGCCGACGACGTGTTCTATCGCGATCAGGTTTAACTCATTTGTATTCGGGAGGGTCGCAATGGGCGACAACATTTCCTGGCCAACCCTGGCGGTGATTCTCGCCGCCGGGCAGGGCACTCGCATGCATTCGCAGTTACCGAAAGTCATGCATCCAGTGGGTAATCGACCGCTGCTCGGCCACGTGCTGGCGGCGGTCGAGGCTGCCGGTATCGAGCACGTGGCGGTAGTGCTGGGCGCCGGAAGTCGCCCGGTTGCCGACTATTTGCAGCACGCCGCACCCACTGCGCGACTGTTTACTCAACACGAACAACTGGGCACGGCCCACGCATTGCTCGCGGCTCGCGCCACGCTGCTGGCCCATGAACAGGGTTGTGTGCTGGTATTGTTCGGCGATTCACCGTTGATCAGCGCGCAGACCCTGTCGCAGTTGCGTCAGGCGCTGATTGACGGCGCGGCCGTGGCGGTTGCCGGGTTTCATAGCGAAAAACCGGGGCCTTACGGGCGCTTGCTGGTGGAAGAGGGACGTTTGCTGGCGATCCGCGAAGCCAAGGATGCCAGTCCTCAGGAGCTGGACATCGACTTCTGCAATGGCGGCGTGATGGGGCTGCGTGCCGACACGTGCCTGTGGCTGCTCGAGCGTATCGGCAACCACAACGCCCAGAGCGAGTATTACCTCACCGATGCGGTGGCCGTGGCCAACAGCGCCGGGTTGCAGGTGACGGCGGTCGAGGTGGATGAAACCGACGTGCTGGGGGTCAATGATCGCGAGCAATTGCATGTGGCTGAACAGCTTTTTCAGCAGCGCCGACGTCAGGCGGTGATGCAGTCGGGCGTCAGCCTGGTGGCGGCGGACACTGTGTTTTTCAGTGCGGATACGCAACTGGCCGCGGACGTGCGCATCGAGCCTTGCGTGGTCTTTGGTCCGGGTGTGAGCGTAGGCAGCGGGGTGCGGGTCGACGCGTTCAGTCGTCTTGAGAATATCCGGCTGGAGCAGCCGCGACTTGAAGGAGTTTGCCATGCGTGACTATCAACGGCTGTACATCGGTGGCGAATGGGTCGCACCGGTACAGCGAGGCGTTTTCCAGACGTATGACCCGGGCGATGAGTCGGTGCTGGCGCAGGTCGCTGCCGCTACGGCAGAAGACATCGACCTGGCTGTCGCCGCCGCACGCCTGGCCTTCGACGAAGGCGACTGGCCGCGTTGGACTGGCTCGCAACGCGCACAAGTGCTGCGGCGAATCGCCGAGGGCATCCGTGCGCGACAGGACGAGCTGGCCGCGATTGAAGTACACGACAACGGCAAGCCGCTGCCGGAAGCGCAGTGGGACATCGCCGACACCGCCGGCTGTTTCGACTTCTATGCTGGACTCGCCGAAGGCTCGGATCAACACAGCGAACAGTCAATCAGTGTGCCGGATGAGCGCTTCAACTCCTCGGTGATCAAGGAGCCGGTAGGCGTGGTCGCCGCGATCATCCCGTGGAATTTCCCGATGCTGATGGCCTCGTGGAAAGTCGCCCCCGCGCTGGCAGCCGGCTGCACCGTGGTGCTCAAACCTTCGGAGCTGACGCCGCTGACTGCCATTGAACTGGCGCGCATTGCTGATCAGGCCGGCTTGCCGGCCGGGGTGTTGAACATCGTCAGCGGGCTAGGGCGAGAGGCGGGCGGGTCGTTGGCTGAACACCCGGGCGTGGACAAGATCGCCTTCACCGGCAGCGTGCCGACCGGGCGCAAGATCATGCAAGCCGCCGCGGCCGAGATCAAAAATATCAGCCTGGAACTGGGCGGCAAATCGCCGTTCGTGATTTTCGCCGACAGCGACCTCGACGCCGCAGTGGAATGGATYCTGTTCGGTATTTTCTGGAACCAGGGCCAGGTCTGTTCGGCCACTTCGCGGGTGTTGGTGGAGCGCGCATTGTACCCGGCGCTGCTGGAGCGTCTGATCGTGGCTACCGAGCAGATCCAGATCGGCGAGGGCTTCACCGAGGGTGTGAAGCTTGGGCCGCTGGTCAGTCAGGGGCAACTGGACAAAGTCCTCGAGGCGATTGCGGTCGGTCAGCGAGAAGGCGCGCGACTGGTTTACGGAGGGACGCGTCCGGCGCACTTGCAGAAGGGGTACTACCTGACGCCGGCGATTTTCGCCGATGTACCCGAAGACAGCTCGGTGTGGCGCGAGGAGATCTTCGGCCCGGTGGTGTGTCTGCGTGCATTTGATACCGAGGCCGAAGCGATACGCCTGGCCAATGACTCGCCGTTCGGTCTGGCGGCGGCAGTCATGTCCCGTGATATTCCACGTTGCGAACGCGTGGCTCGACGTTTTCGCGCCGGTATTGTGTGGATCAACTGCTCGCAGCCGACCTTTGTCGAAGCSCCGTGGGGCGGTTACAAGCAGAGCGGTATCGGCCGAGAGCTGGGGGAGTGGGGCTACAACAATTACCTCGAGACCAAGCAAATCACCCGGTACAACGGCGAGGCGTGGGGCTGGTATCTGAACTGAGAAAGGAGCTGTAGGAGCCGGCTGGCTGGCGATCGTGGTGCGCCAGCCAGCCGTTTTCTACTTGCTGATCTGAGAGCGGCTATTTCAGGTACCAGCCCCACGCCTGGTCACTGATGTACTCGGTGACTTGCTTCACCTCCAGGTAATTGTGCAGTCCCCATTGGCCCAACTCGCGGCCAATCCCGCTGTGTTTCATTCCGCCCCACGGSGCTTCGACRAAGGTCGGCTGCGAGCAGTTGACCCAGATGATTCCCGCCCGTAACTGGTTGGCGACGCGGGCGGTGCGTTGCAAATCAGCGCTCATTACCGCGGCGGCGAGGCCGAAGCGACTGGCGTTGGCCATTTGCACCGCTTGCTCTTCGGTCTTGAAACGCTTGATGCACAGCACCGGGCCGAACACCTCTTCGCGCCAGAGAATGCTGCTGTGTCCCGGCTCGTCGAAGATCGCCGGTTCGATGAAATACCCCTCAGACAAATGCGTCGGCCGCCGACCGCCGGTGAGCAGGCGAGCGCCGCTGGCGAGGCCTTGATCAATGAAACCAAGGACCTTGTCATGCTGGCTTTGACTGACCAGCGGGCCGAGCAGGACACCGGGTTCCATGCCCGGGCCGATACTGATCTTGCGGGTTTCCTCCACCAGTCGTTCGACCAGGCGTGGGGCGATGTTTTCCTGGACCAGCAGGCGTGACGTGGCGCTGCACACCTGGCCCTGGTTCCAGAAAATCCCGAACAGAATCCATTCCACCGCCGCCTCGACATCGGCGTCGTCGAACACGATGAAGGCTGACTTTCCGCCCAGTTCGAGGCTGATGTTCTTGATGTCGCGGGCGGCCGCCGACATGATTTTCGCCCCGGTGGGCACGCTGCCGGTAAAGGCCAGCTTGTCTACGCCGGGATGTTCGGTGAGCGGGCTGCCGGCGTCGGCACCGAGGCCGGTGACCACGTTCAATACCCCGGCGGGCAAACCGATACGGTCGGCGGCAGCGGCCAGCTCCAGTGCTGTGAGAGGCGTCAGTTCGGACGGTTTCAACACCACCGTGGCGCCTGCAGCCAAGGCCGGCGCGACTTTCCACGCCGCCATCAACAAGGGGTAGTTCCAGGGAATGATCTGCCCGGCGACACCAATCGGCTCATGACGGATACGGCAGCGAAAGCGTGCGTCCGGCAACGCCAGCGGTTGATCCTGCTGCTGATCCAGTTCGCGGGCCAGGCCGGCGTAGTAACGGAAACAACCAATGGCATCGCCGACGTCCCACTGCGCTTCGGGCAATGGTTTGCCGTTGTCACGCACTTCCAGTTCGGCCAGGGCCGCGTGGCTGTTTTCCAGTTCATCTGCCAATGCCTCCAGCCATTGCGCGCGTTCGGCGCCGGTGGTCTGGCTCCAGCCGTTATCAAAGGCTCGGCGTGCGGCGCGGACCGCGTGATCGACGTCTTCTTCGGTGCCCGCGGCTACCCGATGGAAAACGGCTTCGGTGGCCGGGTCGATGACGTCCAGATAACCGCCCAGGTCCGGGCTGACCCACTCGCCGTTGATATAAAGCTGATCACGCATGGTTTGACTCCTGGACGCCGGTACGGCGGTTTTGCAGAGAGCGGGAAGTGAATAGCAGGGCCAGCGAGGCGCAGATAATGACGGTCGAGACCGCGTTGATTTCTGGCGTTACGCCGCGGCGGATCGATGAAAAGATGTAGATCGGCAACGTCGTTTGCGAACCGGCAACGAAGAACGCAATGATGAAGTCGTCGAAGCTGAAGGTGAACGCCAGCAGGAATCCGGCCATGATTGCCGGGCTGATCTGCGGCAGGGTGACCCGCCAAAACGTTTGCATGGGTGGGGCATAGAGGTCCGCTGAAGCTTCGAGCAAGGCCTTGTCCAGCGAGTCGACGCGGCTGCGCACGATCACCATGACCAGCGCCATGGTAAACAGCGAATGCGCAGCAATCACCGTGGCAAAACCCATGTTCAGGCGCGGCACATTCGGTATCCAGCTCGCCAGCAGCGGGTTGATCAGGTCGAACAGGGTAATGAACGCAATCAACGTCGAGATACCGATGACGATGCCCGGCACGATGATCGCGCAGTAGGTCAGCGCATCGAACAGCAGGCGTACTTTTTTACCTGCGCGTTGCAGGCCGAACACGGCCAGGGTGCCAAACAAGGTGGCGATCACTGCCGACGTGAAGGCGATGAACGCACTTTGCCCCAGCGCTTCCATGATGAACGGGTTGCCGAAGGCGCGACCAAACCATTGCACCGAACAGCATTCGAAGGCCAGGCCACTGCGCCCGGCGTTGAAACTGAACAGCACGATCAACGCGATCGGCGCGTAGAGAAACAGGTATAGCGAGGTCGAATAGCTGCGCAGCCACATGTCACAACCCTCCATCGGCAGGGCGGCCGCCGTAGCGCGCCACCAGTTTCAGATACACGCCGATGATCAGCAGCATCATCGCCACCAGCGTCATTGCCAGGGCACTGCCGAACGGCCAGTTACGCGACTGCAAGAACAGGTCGACCAGCGCATTGCCAACGAAGAACACTTTGCCGCCGCCGAGAATAGCCGGAATCAGGAACTCGCCCATCAACAGGATGAACACCAGCATCACTCCGGTGATGATTCCCGGCGCGGACAGCGGCAAGGTGATCCGCCGGAAGCTCTCAAACGCGCTTGCACCGAGATCGGCAGAGGCTTCGAGCAGGCGTTTGTCGAGTTTTTCGAGGCTGACGTAAATCGGAAACACCATCAGTGGCAGGTAGCCGTAGACGATACCGATCAACACCGCCCACGGCGTGTTGATCAGCCGCACATCTTCCAGGCCAAGGCTGGCGAGCAGGGCGGGGATGCCCTTGCCGCTGAGGATGAAGATCCAGGCGTAGGTTCGGATGAGGAAACTGGTCCAGAACGGTACGATCACCAGCGTCAGCAACAGCGAGCGGTTACGGGTGACCTTGACCGCCAGAAAGTACGCCAGCGGGTAGGCCGCGATCAGGCACACCAAGGTGCCCAACGGCGCCAGCATCAGCGTGTTGCTGAATGCAGCGCTACGCGAGCCGAGGTTCAGGTAGTTGGCCAGGGTGAAGCCACCGGCGTAGCCGCCCACGGCACTGCGCTCGCCGAAACTGAAGACCAGGATGATCACCAGCGGCATCAATAACAGCAGCAGGAACCACAAGGTCGAAGGCAAGAGCATCAGCAGGGTGATCCGCCGACCGAGGCTGCGCCGTTGGCGTACCTCGATTGACAGGGCATTGCCTGGCTGCACCGTTTGCGGTTGGGCGGCAGCATTCATGGGTGACTCCTCATTGGCCATGGTCAGGCGATCAGGCGGACTTGAAACGCGCCATCAGTTCGGCGCGCGCCGGGCTGGTGAGCGTTGCGGCGGCGCCGAACTCCAGTGGGCTGAGTGCTTCGGCGGCCGGGTACATGATCGGATCGTTGAGCATCGCGGTGGGAAGCAACGCATCGACCCGTTTGTCGCCGCTCGGATAGCCGTGACTCAGCACTTCGAGCTTGTTGTGCTGCGGGTCGAGCAGGTAATTGATGAAGGCGTAGGCCGCGTCCTTGTGCTCCGAGCTTTTCGGGATGGCAAAAAAATCACTCCAGAGTTCGCCACCTTCCTTGCCCAGTTCGAACTGCATCTGCGCGTTGTCGCGGTGCAATTGCGAGGCGTCGCCGGTCCACGACATCGCGAGCCAGGCATCGCCGCTGCGCATTGACGGCTGAATGTCGGAGTTGATTGCGAACAGGTGCGGTTTGACCTCGATCAGTAGTTTTTCCGCGTCGGCCAATTCTTTTGGATCGAGGGAGTTAAAGCTGTAGCCGAAGCTTTTGAGGGCGTTGCCGATGGCGGTCAACTGGTAATCGTGAACCATCGTCCGGCCGCTGGCAGGGCCTTGGGCGGCGGCCCAGAACTCTTTCCAGCCGCTCGGCCCGTTCTTCAGTTTGCTGGAGTCGAAGAGCATGCCGGTGGTGCCCCAGTTTTTCGGCACCGCGTACACCTTGCCGTCCACGGTGCCTTGGGCCATGAATTTTTGCTGGAATGCCGAGGCATCGAAGTTGGGAATGCGCGACAGGTCCAGCGGTTCGATCAAGCCCAGACCGACGTAAGTGCTGATGGTGTAGTTGGTCGGTACCAATACGTCCCAGCCACTGCCACCGGCTTGCAACTTGGCGAGCATTTCTTCGTTGGAGCCGAACACGCTCATCGAGACGCGGGCGCCGGTGGTTTTGCCGAAGGTGTCGAGGTTTTCCTGGCTGTGGTAGTTCGGCCACGTCGCCAGTGACAGGCGATCACCCAGCTTGGCCTGTTCGGCCGCTTCTGCGTTGGACGTCAGCAGGCCGGGCATGTTGGTGGCGACCACGGCGGCGGCAATCCCCAGGCCGGTGCGGCCAAGAAATTCGCGACGACTGATCGAGCCGTTCTGCCAACTGCGCAGGGTTTTGATAAACGTCTTCTGGTCCATAGCACGCTCCACATCCGGTTGATGAATCGAGTCAATGATTTACAAAGCCATGGCCAGGCCATTGGCGTGATCCCAGCCGACGCTCACTGCTGCACCGTGTTCGAATGCATTGGCGCCGTGATCCTGCTGGCGGGGCACCCGCACGCAGACCACGCCAAAGGCCTGGGTGCGCACGCGGTATTCGGTGGAATTACCGAGGTAGATGCGGTCTTCCACGCAGCCTTGCAGCTTCACTTCACGGGCCAGTTCGGTGTGGGCGCCGGCAATGCTGATCAACTCCGGGCGCACCGCGATGCAACCGGCGGCGTCAGCGCTCAGGGCCTTGCCGGTTGGAGTCAGCGGACTGGTCAGCTCCAGGCCTTGCTCGGTACGCAGCACCACCGAATTGCCGTGCAGGTGGCGCACGGTGCCGTTGAACAAATTGGATTCGCCGATGAAGTCGGCGACGTAACGGCTGGCCGGAGCCTCGTACAGCTGTTCCGGGGTGGCCGTCTGGATGATCGAACCGTTGTGCATCACGCTGATGCTGTCACTCATCGACAGGGCTTCTTCCTGGTCGTGGGTGACCAGCACGAAGGTGATGCCGACCTCGCGCTGCAGGCGCAGCAGTTCGGATTGCATTTCCTTGCGCAACTTGCGGTCGAGCGCCGCCAGTGGTTCGTCGAGCAATAGCACGGTCGGTTTGTTGACCAGCGCCCGGGCGAGGGCGACGCGTTGCTGTTGGCCGCCGGAGAGTTCACTCGGTTTGCGCTGGCCGAAGCCGCTGAGGCGAACCATTTCCAGGGCCTCATCGGCCATGCGCAATTGGGTTTTCTTGTCCGGGCGCGGCGTGCGATAGCGCAGGCCGTAAGCGATGTTCTGCGCCACCGTCAGGTGCGGGAACAGGGCGTAATGCTGGAACACCATGTTCACCGGCCGTTCGAACGCCGGTATGCCGGCGACGTTTTTGCCGGCCAGGCGTACTTCGCCGCTGGTAGGTTGTTCGAAGCCGGCAATCATGCGCAGGGTCGTGGTTTTGCCGCAGCCCGAGCCACCGAGGAAAGAATGGAACGAGCCACGACGCACGGCGAAGTTCAGGCCGTTGACGGCCGCCACCTCGCCATAGCGTTTGACCACATTGCAGAATTCGATATCGCTTGGCTGGTTGTCATTCACGGTGCGGCTCCCCTTGCAGTGATCAATCATTGCGTCGGGAGCCAAACTAGCAATCGCGGTTTTGCGCTGTATATATCCCTTGGGGGATAGGGGCCGCTTCAAGCGGCAAGTGGCAAGTGGCACGTTACAAATTGACGGCGCGGCTACGGTTTTCTTGCAGCTTGTCGCTTGAAGCTTGAAGCTGATTTTCTGTGAGATCGCGGATAAACAGCCCGAGCAACTCGGACTGGCTGCCGATGCCGAGCTTGGCGTAGATGTTCTTGCGGTGAATCTTCACCGTGCCGGGGCTGATGCACAGTTGCTCGGCCACCGAGGCACTGGAGTGACCGCGCAGCAGCAACTGCACCACTTCCTGTTCGCGGCCGGTAAGGATGTGCGCACCGAACTGATCGAAAGCTTCGCGGATCTTGAAGTCGAGGTCTTGTGCCGGGCGCGGTTGTTGCGCCTGACGCAAGCGCCAGGCTTCGTTGACGACTTGTTCGACGACTGCCTGTGCGCACTCGATCAACTGCATTTCGTCACGACTGAACGCGCAACTGGCCGAGGAGCGCATCAGCGATAGAACGGCCATGGCGCCGTCGCCGAGTTCGACAAAAAATGCCACTTCTTCGGCCAGTCCGGTCTGCTGGTAATAAGTCAGGTAGTACTCGCCGAGGTAGAAGTGGTCGGGCGCGAACTGGCGCAAGCGCCACAGTCCCGCCGCTTGTCCACGGGTGCAGGCGAGGTAGAACGGATCGAGCAGATACGGACCGCACTGGTAGTCATCGACATACACCGCACGCTTGTCGGCGGCAAAGGTGTCGAACAGCGCCAATGGCCGGTGATTGCCTTCGTAGACGAACAGGACGAAATGATCGACCGGACACACCTGGCGCAACCAATGGCTCAACGCCGATAACCGCGCATGCCCTGCAGGCAAGTCAAGCAGGTGGGCGACACCGGTGGTCCAGAGTTTGAGTTCCTTGGGGCGCATGGCGGTTTCAGGCAGGAGTGGAGTGCGATTGGATGCACAAACTACGCCATGGTGGGTCGCGCCTTGTAGCGCGAGGCGCAAGCCGGTACGTCAGTGAAAAGACGCACCGCAACAGGGCTGGATGTTACCGAGCGCTACACGGTTGGTAGCAGAAACGATCGTATCGGCACACAGCCCTGCTCCTGCAGAGCGTCAGCGAATGGAGTTTCTTCAGAATCCCCGCGGCTGGATCAGCGTTTTTTTGCTGGACCATTCTTCAGCTAAGTCTTTGCTTCTGTTCATTAATCCCGGACAATCGCGCCCCTGTTTCGGCCAGGGCGCTGCCTGTCGGGTATTCCGACTCGTCCTGACCGGGTAGCAACTGACCGGAATGTGGAGATCCCACCGGATGAATGATCAGGCCAATAGCGTCGACAAACGCTATGTAGCGGCGGCACCAGCGACTCTTTCGAGCTGGAATCGTCATGACACCACCTGGATGCTGGGCCTGTTTGGCACGGCCATCGGGGCAGGCACGCTGTTCTTGCCTATCAACGCAGGGCTGGGCGGTTTCTGGCCGTTGCTGGTCTTGGCGGTGCTGGCGTTCCCCATGACCTTCTACGCACACCGTGGACTGACCCGTTTCGTGCTGTCCGGACGCGAAGGCGCCGACATCACCGAAGTGGTGGAAGAACACTTTGGCATCAAGGCCGGTGCGTTGATCACCTTGCTGTACTTCTTCGCGATCTTCCCGATCCTGCTGATTTACAGCGTGGCGTTGACCAACACCGTAGGCAGTTTCCTGGAGCATCAATTGCACATCACACCGCCCCCGCGCGCGGTGCTGTCGCTCGTGCTGATCCTCGGCCWGCTGGCGGTGGTGCGTTGCGGCGAGCAGGTGATCGTCAAGGCCATGAGCCTGATGGTGTATCCGTTCATCGTGGCGTTGCTGTTCCTGGCGGTGTTTCTGATTCCGCACTGGAACGGCGGCATTCTGACCACCGCCAGCACAATGCCTGAACCTTCGGCGCTGCTGAACACCTTGTGGCTGGCGATTCCGGTGATGGTGTTTTCGTTCAACCACTCGCCGATCATTTCGGCGTTTGCAGTCGATCAGAAACGCCGTTACGGCGACCACGCCGAAGAGCGCAGTTCGCAGATTCTGTCCCGCGCTCACCTGTTGATGGTGGTGATGGTGCTGTTC
>NZ_JBFUKU010000152.1:0-13414 GCF_056400685.1 Pseudomonas sp. P5_A12
GTTGTACTCAAGGTCGGAGATGGAGTGTTCGAACTCCTCCAGCTCGCTTTCCTTGCAGGCCACGAAGATATCGATGTACTTGGGATCAATGTACTTGGCCATGACTTCGCTGTCGTCCAGCTCGCGCAATGCATCGCGCAGGTTGTTCGGCAGGCTTTGCTCGTTCTGCTCGTAGGAGTTGCCTTCCACGGGCGCGCCTGGCTCGATCTTGTTGGTCAGGCCGTGATGCACGCCTGCCAGGACCGAAGCCATCAGCAGGTACGGGTTGGCATCGGCGCCCGCAACACGGTGTTCGATGCGCACGGCATCTGAGGAACCGGTCGGAACGCGGATCGCCACGGTGCGGTTATCCAGGCCCCAGCATGGCGAGTTCGGCACGTAGAACTGTGCGCCGAAACGACGGTAGGAGTTGACGTTCGGGCAGAGGAAAGCCATCTGCGCCGGCAGGGTCTCGAGCACACCGCCGATCGCGTGACGCAGTGCGGCGTTCTGCTCGGGATCCTCGCTGGCAAAAATATTTTTGCCTTCTTTATCAAGAATCGAGATATGGACATGCAGACCGTTACCCGCCTGGCCCGGGTAAGGCTTGGCCATGAAGGTGGTGTCCATTTCATGGTCGTAGGCGATGTTTTTGATCAGGCGCTTGAGCAGGACCGCGTAGTCGCAGGCCTTGATCGGGTCGGCCACGTGGTGCAGGTTGACTTCGAACTGCGCCGGGGCGCTTTCCTTGACGATCGCGTCGGCAGGGATGCCTTGCTCTTTCGCACCTTCCAGAATGTCCTGGAGGCAGTCGACGTATTCGTCGAGGTCGTCGATCAGGTAGACCTGAGTCGAATGCGGGCGCTTGCCGGAGATGGGCGAACGCGGCGGTTGTGGGCGGCCGTTCACGTTCTCCTGGTCGATCAGGTAGAACTCCAGTTCGAAGGCTGCGCAGATGGTCAGACCCATCTCGTCGAACTTGGCGACCACTTGACGCAGGACTTCACGGGGATCCGCGAAGAAAGGGTCACCTTCGATTTCGTGCATGGTCATCAACAGCTGCGCGGTAGGGCGCTTCTGCCAAGGCTCGTTGCACAGGGTGTCAGGGATTGGATAGCAGATTCGGTCAGCATCACCGATGTCCAGGCCCAGGCCGGTGCTTTCCACCGTCGAGCCATTGATATCCAGAGCAAATAGAGAGGCCGGCAGGTTGATGCCTTTCTCGTAAACCTTGTGGAGGCTGGTGCGTTCAATGCGCTTGCCGCGCACCACACCATTCATATCTGCAATCAGAAGGTCAACGTACAGAACCTCAGGATGTTCCTTAAGGAACGCGTTCGCTTCGTTAAGCTGAACGGCACGCGGGGGTACCGACATGATGCAACACCTTTGTTGTTAAAAATATCAATCATTGATCTCTTCGGATTCCAGTCAACCCGAACGGCATGCCGAAGTCAAGCGAGGCCTTTTTTGCCCTAAAAAAGCGCTCGTAAGGCTTTTTTGAGGCACTTTGGGGCGTTTTTATGCCTTTGAACGCTTTGGCTGCCGCAGGTTTGAGCGGGGCGTGTTGTATTTTTTACGGGGGTGTTGTGTAAAAAAATGAACAAGGCTAAGCTCGATTCAAACCCATAACACCAATAATACCGGGGTGCTTCATGTCTCGCCTGCCGTTAATCGGCGTCACCGACTGCTCTACGCGGATCGGTCTGCATGCTTATCACATCAGTGGCGACACTTACGTCCGCGCAGTGGCCTCAGCGCCTGCGGACCTGACGGTAATCCTGTCATCCATGACGGATAGACTGTCTCCGTCCGATATTCTGGACGGCCTTGATGGCACCCCCATAACGGTTACTTCATTCAATATAGAACCGATTCACAATAGCGGCCCGACTATCGCTTGTGATGCCGCACACCTGGCGTTTGCCGCGCTGTGCGGAAAAAATCACGATAGCCTGTCGTAGACACCTGTTTCAACGCGACGCCGATGCGTCAACCATTGCCTGACGCATGAACGCGGCAGGAAACTCAACGCCTAGAGGCATTTATGAGTAACAACCTCGACCAGCTCACCGATTGGTTGAAAGACCACAAGATCACAGAAGTCGAATGCATGATCGCCGACTTGACCGGGATTACCCGTGGCAAGATCTCGCCGACCAACAAGTTCATTGCTGAAAAAGGCATGCGCCTGCCCGAAAGCGTTCTGTTGCAGACCGTGACCGGCGACTATGTCGAAGATGACATCTATTACGAACTGCTCGACCCGGCCGACATCGACATGATCTGCCGCCCCGACCAGAACGCCGTATTCCTCGTGCCGTGGGCCATCGAGCCGACCGCCCAGGTGATACACGATACCTACGACAAGCAAGGCAACCCGATCGAGCTGTCGCCGCGCAACGTGCTCAAGAAGGTCCTCAAACTCTATTCCGACCGCGGCTGGCAACCCATCGTGGCACCGGAAATGGAGTTCTACCTGACCAAGCGCAGCGACGACCCCGACTACCCGCTGCAACCCCCGGTTGGCCGTTCCGGTCGCCCGGAAATCGGTCGTCAGTCGTTCTCGATCGAAGCGGCGAACGAATTCGACCCGCTGTTCGAAGACGTCTACGACTGGTGCGAACTGCAGGAACTGGACCTTGATACCTTGATCCACGAGGACGGCACGGCGCAGATGGAAATCAATTTCCGTCACGGCGACGCCTTGTCCCTGGCCGACCAGATCCTGGTGTTCAAACGCACCATGCGCGAAGCCGCGCTCAAGCATGACGTGGCGGCGACTTTCATGGCCAAGCCCATGACCGGCGAGCCGGGCAGTGCGATGCACTTGCACCAGAGCATCATCGACATCGAAACCGGCAAGAACGTCTTCTCTAATGAAGACGGGAGCATGAGCCAACTGTTCCTGCACCACATCGGTGGCTTGCAGAAACTGATCCCCGAGCTGTTGCCGCTGTTCGCCCCGAACGTCAACTCGTTCCGCCGCTTCCTGCCGGACACCTCGGCACCGGTGAATGTGGAGTGGGGTGAAGAGAACCGCACCGTGGGCCTGCGGGTTCCGGACGCCGGCCCGCAAAACCGTCGGGTGGAAAACCGCCTGCCGGGCGCCGACGCCAACCCGTACCTGGCGATTGCAGCGAGCCTGCTCTGCGGCTACATCGGCATGGTCGAAGGCCTCAACCCGAGCGCGCCGGTGGTGGGCCGTGGCTATGAACGCCGCAACCTGCGCCTGCCGCTGACCATCGAGGACGCGTTGGAACGCATGGAAAACAGCGCGACCATCGAGAAGTACCTGGGCAAAAAATTCATCACTGGCTACGTCGCGGTCAAGCGGGCCGAGCATGAAAACTTCAAGCGCGTGATCAGTTCGTGGGAGCGCGAGTTCCTGCTCTTCGCCGTCTGATACGCCGGGCGCCGTCGTCGGGCGGCGCTTTCAGCTGATTTTTTTAGGAGATTTGTATGACCAGCAATAATCCGCAAACCCGTGAATGGCAAACCCTGAGCAATGATCACCACCTGGCCCCGTTCAGCGATTTCAAGCAGCTGAAAGAGAAAGGCCCGCGGATCATCACAAACGCCAAGGGCGTTTACCTGTGGGACAGCGAAGGCAACAAGATCCTCGACGGCATGGCCGGCCTGTGGTGTGTAGCGATCGGTTACGGCCGTGATGAACTGGCCGATGCCGCCAGCAAGCAAATGCGCGAACTGCCTTACTACAACCTGTTCTTCCAGACCGCTCACCCGCCGGTACTGGAGCTGGCCAAGGCCATCGCCGACATCGCGCCAGAAGGCATGAACCACGTGTTCTTTACCGGTTCGGGTTCGGAAGGCAACGACACCATGCTGCGTATGGTTCGTCACTACTGGGCGATCAAGGGCCAGCCAAAAAAGAAAGTCATCATCAGCCGCAAAAATGGTTATCACGGTTCCACCGTGGCCGGCGCGAGCCTGGGTGGCATGACGTACATGCACGAACAAGGCGATTTGCCGATTCCGGGCATTGTCCACATCGCGCAGCCGTACTGGTTCACCGAAGGCGGTGACATGACGCCTGAAGAGTTCGGCGTCTGGGCGGCCAATCAGCTGGAAGAGAAGATTCTGGAAGTCGGCGTGGACAACGTCGGCGCCTTTATTGCCGAGCCGATCCAGGGTGCCGGCGGCGTGATCATTCCGCCAGACACCTACTGGCCGCGCATCAAGGAGATCCTCGCCAAGTACGACATCCTGTTCGTGGCGGACGAAGTGATTTGTGGCTTTGGCCGCACCGGTGAGTGGTTCGGTACCGATTACTACGACCTCAAGCCCGACATGATGACCATCGCCAAAGGCCTGACCTCCGGCTACATCCCTATGGGTGGCCTGATCGTGCGTGACGAAGTGGTCGAGGTGCTGAACGAAGGCGGCGACTTCAACCACGGTTTCACCTACTCCGGTCACCCGGTGGCCGCTGCGGTCGCATTGGAAAACATCCGCATCCTGCGCGAAGAAAAAATTATCGAGCGCGTTCATGCAGAAACGGCACCCTATTTGCAAAAGCGTCTGCGGGAACTGAACGATCACCCGCTGGTGGGGGAAGTGCGTGGGGTCGGTCTGTTGGGAGCCATTGAACTGGTTCAGGACAAAGCCACTCGCAAACGTTACGAAGGCAAGGGCGCTGGCATGATTTGCCGCACGTTCTGCTTCGAAAACGGCCTGATCATGCGTGCCGTGGGCGACACCATGATCATTGCTCCGCCACTGGTGATTACACCGGCCGAAATCGATGAGTTGGTGGCCAAGGCACGCAAGTGCCTGGACCTGACCCTGAGTGCGCTGCAGGGCTAAGTGCTAGGCTCTGAGCGGGTGTGAAGTTACATTTCGCTCAGAGCAAACAAAGGAGGGGTCTTTCCTTGAAAGCCTGCCTTGGATCTTGCCAGACTACCGGTTGTTTCAGATGCCCAGTAAAGGCCGCTGAGCACGTGGTTAAAAAGAAAAAATTGGAGCATTACCGATGAAGGCATTAGGTATGAAGATAGCTGGCAAGACCCTTCTCGCCATGTCCCTGATGGGCGTGATGGCGGGTGCAGTTCAGGCGGACGACAAGGTTCTTCACGTGTACAACTGGTCCGATTACATCGCACCGGACACGGTCAAGAAGTTCGAAGACGAGTCGGGCATCAAAGTGGTCTACGACGTCTTCGACAGCAACGAAACCCTGGAAGCCAAATTGCTGGCGGGCAAGTCCGGTTACGACATCGTCGTGCCGTCGAACAACTTCCTGGCCAAGCAAATCAAGGCTGGCGTTTACCAGAAACTGGACAAGTCCAAGCTGCCTAACTGGAAAAACCTGAACCCTGAGCTGCTCAAAGCGGTATCGGTGAGTGACCCGGGCAACGAACACGCCTTCCCGTACATGTGGGGTTCGATCGGTATCGGTTTCAACGCCGAGAAGGTCAAGGCTGCATTGGGTGCCGACGCACCGACGGATTCCTGGGACCTGATCTTCAAACCTGAAAACGCTGCGAAGTTGAAGTCGTGCGGTATCAGCTTGCTGGACTCGCCAACCGAGATGATTCCGGTGGCGTTGCACTACCTGGGACTGCCAACCGACAGCCAGAAGAAAGAAGACATCGAGAAAGCCGAGGCGCTGATCATGAAGGTCCGTCCTTCGATCGCTTACTTCCACTCGTCCAAGTACATCTCTGACCTGGCCAACGGCAACATCTGCGTAGCCGTGGGTTATTCGGGTGACATTTACCAGGCCAAATCCCGCGCGGCTGAAGCAGGTGACAAGGTGAAAGTCAGCTACAACATTCCCAAAGAAGGTGCAGGCAGCTTCTACGACATGGTCGCCATCCCTAAAGATGCCGAAAACGTCGAAGGCGCCTACAAGTTCATGACCTTCCTGCAGAAGCCGGAAATCATGGCTGAAATCACCAACGCCGTGCGCTTCCCGAACGGTAACGCGGCCGCCACACCGTTGGTTGATAAAGACATCACCAGCGATCCAGGCATCTACCCGCCAGCGGACGTGCTGGCCAAGCTGTACGCGATTGCCGACTTGCCGGCCGCGACCCAGCGGATCCTGACTCGCAGCTGGACCAAGATCAAATCCGGTAAGTAAGAACTAAAACCCTGTAGCAGGTGCCGCAGGCTGCGTCCAACTGCGAAGCAGTTGTGCTGTTGAAAACGCGTGAAGGTCCTTCGGACCTTAACGCCGCCTGCGGCAGCTGCTACAGAACTGCATAAAAGTTTTGCTGGAACGGTTTTTCGAGGGTAAGTTGCGCGCCGGTTTTGTTGCCGGGCAGCCATGGCTGTCATGTAACACGGGGCAACTTGGGCCCAACTATTTCTAGAGGACCTCCACTTGCCTATTTTTTCTTTGTTTCGCAATGCCATGCTGATTGGCGCCGGGCTGACGCTTGCCGTTAGTGTCCAGGCCGCCGGCACTGTGCATATTTATAACTGGTCGGATTACATCGGTCCGACCACCCTGGCGGACTTCCAGAAAGAGACTGGCATCAAGCCGGTTTATGACGTCTTCGATTCCAACGAAACCCTGGAAGGCAAGTTGCTGGCCGGGCGTACCGGTTACGACGTGGTCGTGCCGTCCAACCACTTCCTCGGCAAACAAATCAAGGCGGGCGCTTTCCAGAAGCTCGACAAGTCGAAGCTGACTAACTATTCCAACCTTGATCCGGTGTTGCTCAAGCGTCTGGAGCAAAACGATCCGGGTAATCTTTACGCTGTTCCCTACCTGTGGGGTACTAACGGCATCGGTTACAACGTCGACAAGATCAAGGCGGTACTGGGTGTCGATGCGATCGATTCATGGAGCGTGCTGTTCGAGCCGGAGAACATCAAGAAGCTGCAAAACTGCGGCGTAGCGTTCCTCGATTCTGCCGATGAAATGATGCCGACGGTCCTTAACTACATGGGCCTGAATGCCAACAGCACCAACCCCGAAGATTACAAAAAGGCTGAAGCCAAGTTGCTGGCGGTGCGGCCTTACGTGACGTACTTCCATTCGTCCAAGTACATCGCGGACCTGGCCAATGGCGACATCTGCATCGCTATCGGTTTTTCCGGCGACATGTTCCAGGCCAAGGCCCGGGCGGAAGAAGCCGGCAAAGGCGTAAACGTGGCCTACACCATTCCCAAAGAAGGCGGCGCGCTGTGGTTCGACATGCTGGCGATTCCGAAGGATTCGGCCAACGTCAAAGAGGCCCACGCCTTCATCAACTATTTGTTGAAACCCGAGGTGATCGCACAGGTCAGCGATTCTGTTGGCTATGCGAACCCCAACCCCGGCTCGGACAAACTGATGGAACAGTCCATCCGCACCGACGAGTCGGTCTATCCACCGCAAGCCGTCCTCGACAAGACCTATGTGTCGATCGAGTTACCACCAAACATTCAACGTTTGATGACCCGCAGCTGGACCAAGGTCAAGTCGGGTAAATAGCTTCAGGGCTCAAACTATCCAAGGTTGGCTCACCTTGAGCGAACTGCACTCTTTTTTTCTGGGAGTTTCGTAAATGGCAGTTGCCTCCGGCGCCTATAAGAAAGCCCTCGAGGGCGACCAGACACCGAAACAGGTGTTGGTCAAAATCGACCGGGTCACGAAGAAGTTCGACGAGACGATTGCCGTGGACGATGTGTCCCTGGAAATCAAGAAAGGCGAAATTTTCGCCCTGCTCGGCGGCTCGGGATCGGGCAAATCCACTTTGCTGCGGATGCTCGCCGGCTTCGAACGACCGACTGAAGGGCGGATTTTCCTCGACGGCGTCGACATCACTGACATGCCACCGTACGAGCGGCCGATCAACATGATGTTCCAGTCGTACGCCTTGTTCCCGCACATGACCGTGGCGCAGAACATCGCCTTCGGCCTTAAGCAGGACAAGTTGCCCGCGGCTGAAGTCGATGCACGCGTGGCCGACATGCTCAAGCTGGTGCAGATGAGCCAGTTCGCCAAGCGTAAGCCGCATCAGTTGTCCGGTGGTCAGCGTCAACGTGTGGCACTGGCCCGTTCGCTGGCCAAGCGACCGAAACTGTTGCTGCTCGACGAACCGATGGGCGCACTGGACAAAAAACTGCGCTCGCAGATGCAACTGGAGCTGGTCGAGATCATCGAACGCGTCGGCGTAACCTGCGTCATGGTGACCCACGACCAGGAAGAGGCCATGACCATGGCCGAGCGCATTGCGATCATGCACCTGGGCTGGATCGCCCAGATCGGCAGCCCGATCGACATCTACGAAACCCCGACCAGTCGTCTGGTCTGCGAGTTCATCGGCAACGTCAACATCTTCGACGGTGAAGTGATCGACGACGCCGAAGGTCACGCCACCATCACCTGCAAGGACCTGGACCGCCAGATCTATGTAGGCCACGGCATCAGCACCTCAGTGCAGGACAAATCCGTGACCTACGCGATCCGTCCGGAAAAACTGCTTGTGACGCCGACCCAGCCGACCTGCCAATACAACTGGTCCAGCGGCAAGGTGCACGACATTGCCTACCTCGGCGGTCACTCGGTGTTCTACGTCGAACTGCCGAGCGGCAAGATCGTCCAGTCGTTCGTCGCCAACGCCGAACGCCGCGGTCAGCGCCCAACCTGGGGTGATCAGGTTTACGTGTACTGGGAAGACGACAGCGGCGTGGTACTTCGCTCATGAACATGCGAAAACTCAAACGCCGGCTCAATCGAATAATTCCCAGTGGCCGCCAGATGGTCATCGGAGTTCCGTTCATCTGGCTGTTCATGTTCTTCATGTTGCCGTTCTTCATCGTCTTGAAGATCAGCTTCGCCGAAGCCGACGTGGCCATTCCGCCGTACACCGAGATCTACAGCTTCGTCGACCAGAAGCTGCAGGTGCTGCTCAACCTCGCCAACTACGCGATGCTCGGCGACGACGAGTTGTACATCGCCGCCTACCTCGGCTCGTTGAAGATGGCGCTGATCAGCACCATCCTTTGCCTGCTGATCGGTTACCCGATGGCCTACGCCATTGCCAGTGCCCGTAAAGAGCTACAAACGGTGCTGGTGCTGCTGATCATGATGCCGACCTGGACTGCGATCCTGATCCGCGTGTATGCGTGGATGGGCATCCTCAGCAACAACGGCCTGCTCAACGGTTTCCTGATGAGCATGGGCTGGATTGACGAGCCGCTGCAGATCCTCAACACCAACCTCGCCGTCTATATCGGTGTCGTTTACTCCTATCTGCCGTTCATGATCCTGCCGCTTTACGCCAACCTGGTGAAGCACGATCACAGCCTGTTGGAAGCCGCCTCGGACCTTGGTTCGAGCACGTTCAACAGCTTCTGGAAGATTACGATTCCGCTGTCGAAAAACGGCATCGTTGCCGGCTGCATGTTGGTGTTCATCCCGGTGGTGGGTGAGTTCGTGATCCCGGAACTGCTCGGCGGTCCGGAAACCCTGATGATCGGTAAAGTGTTGTGGCAAGAGTTCTTCAACAACCGTGACTGGCCGGTGGCGTCTGCCCTGGCGGTGGTGATGCTGTTGATCCTGATTGTGCCGATCATCCTGTTCAACCGGAGTCAGGCCAAAGAAATGGAGGGCAAAGAATGAAGCGCTTCAATTTCTCGAGTTTCATGCTGGTATTCGGCCTRCTGTTCATCTACGCACCGATGCTGATCCTGGTGATCTACTCGTTCAACGCCTCGAAACTGGTGACTGTGTGGGGCGGCTGGTCGATCAAGTGGTACGTCGGCCTGCTCGACAACACGCAACTGATGGGCTCGGTGGTGCGCTCGCTGGAAATCGCCTGCTACACGGCGATTGCGGCGGTCGCGCTCGGTACGCTGGCAGYGTTCGTGCTGACCCGTATCACCCATTTCAAGGGTCGCACGCTGTTCGGTGGTTTGGTGACCGCGCCGCTGGTGATGCCGGAAGTGATCACCGGTCTGTCGCTCTTGCTGCTGTTCGTGGCGATGGCGCAGATGATCGGTTGGCCACAGGAACGCGGCATCATCACTATCTGGATCGCGCACACGACGTTCTGCGCCGCGTATGTGGCGGTGGTGGTGTCGGCGCGCCTGCGTGAGCTGGACCTGTCCATCGAAGAGGCGGCGATGGACCTCGGTGCACGGCCGTGGAAGGTGTTCTTCCTGATCACCATCCCGATGATCGCGCCATCGCTGGCGGCGGGCGGCATGATGTCGTTTGCCCTGTCGCTGGATGACCTGGTGCTGGCGAGCTTCGTATCGGGCCCGGGTTCGACGACCCTGCCGATGGAAGTGTTCTCGGCGGTGCGCCTGGGCGTGAAGCCTGAGATCAACGCCGTAGCCAGCCTGATTCTGCTCGCCGTTTCGATCGTGACCTTCCTGGTCTGGTTCTTCAGCCGCCGTGCCGAAGAAAGCCGCAAGCGTGCGATTCAGCAAGCCATCGAAGAAAGCGCCGCCGACTCCTGGAAACAACCGGACGTGCGCCGCGCACAGGCGCCGGAAGCGGCCTGATCCACGGATGATCGTTCCCACGCTCCGCGTGGGAATGCTTCCTCGGACGCTCCGCGTTCGGCTCTGGATGGGACGCGGAGCGTCCCGGGCTGCATTCCCACGCAGAGCGTAGGAGCGATCAGTAACCCCAATCCCCTGTGGCTTCATGTCAACCAAGGGGATTTGCGGATGAACTCGACGAAGTTCATCGGCTTGAACCCCGCCAGACTGTCCACCAGCACATCCRCATTCACCGTGCCGAAGGTGGTGTCCGGCTTGCACCGTGGCGGCGCTGATGGACAAAGTCTGTGCTGGCCCCCGAAAGCGGGCAATCGATCCATGGCTGCGATCCTTGCCAATAAACCTGCATATCGCGCCAACCTCGCTTGTTGCGCGGGGATTGGCTAAGTTTGACGCAGCCTCGCAGGCTCGGCCGCCGCTACCCGTCATGTAACGGCTAACCATTAAGGGCGAACCTTGCCATGAGTAAAACCATCGCCATCGTGGTCTTCGCCGGCGTTCAGTCCCTGGACGTCACCGGTCCCATGGATGTGTTTTCTGAAGCCAATCGTTTCCTTGAGCCGCACGACCAGTATCGGTTGGAGGTGATCGGCGTCGGGCGCGGAGTGATGCCGTGTTCCAACGGTCTGTCGCTCAATGCCCACACGCATTTCAGCGACGCGATGGAGGCGTATGACTTGCTGCTGGTGGCCGGTGGGCCGCAGTTGCCGTTCATGGATTTTGGCGGCGCATTCGATGCCTGGCTGCGGGGTGCCTGCGCACGGGCGCAACGCTTTGGCTCGATCTGCAATGGCGCGTTCATACTCGCCCGGGCTGGATTGCTTGATTGGCGAACCGTGACGACCCATTGGGGCGACGCTGCCGCGCTGGCACAGTTGTGTCCGTCGACCCGGGTCGAGGCGGATCGCTTGTACGTGCAGGACGGCGAGCTCTATACCTCGGCCGGTGTCACCGCAGGAATCGATTTGTCCTTGTATTTACTGGCCAGGGACCACGGGCCGGACGTCGCTTTGAATGTGGCCAAGCGTCTGGTGGTGTTCACTCAGCGTTCGGGCGGGCAATCTCAGTTCAGCCCGTTTCTTATGCCCCACGCCGAACCCACTTCTGTCGTGGCGTTGGTTCAGCTCTACGTGCAGGCCAACCTCACCGGCGACCTGGCCCTCGCTGACCTGGCGAATGCGGCCAACATGAGCACGCGCAATTTTTCCCGGGTGTTCGCCAAGGAAGCTAAAACCACTCCGGCGGAGTTCGTCGAGCGGGCGAGGGTGGACGCGGCGCGGGTACTGCTGGAGAGCACGCATTCGCCGCTCAAGGCCGTGGCCTACCAATGTGGATTTCGTGATGTCCAGCATATGCGTAGTGTTTTCAATCGCAGGCTGGGGGTGACGCCGTGGCAGTTCAGGCTGAATTTTTCCGCAATGGTTTGAAGGCCCCTTCGCGAGCAGGCTCGCTCCCACAGATGACCGAGTTGCTCAGACAGACTCGATCCAATGTGGGAGCGAGCCTGCTCGCGAAAGCGGTCGTCCAGTCGCCGAAGATCTAGGGCGCAGCCCGCGCCGGCAAAAACTTCAATGTGCTGTGCGTATTGGCCGTGACTTCTTCGTCGTTGAAATGCGCCTCAAAGTAAACCCCTTCGACATACGCTTCGGCCTGGTCGTCGTAGTGGCTGTCGAACGGTATGCCGCTCTGGCCGACCGGGTTGATGGTCAGGCTGTGAGCCGGGTCGGCAAAGTCGACCAGGCGTCGCGTCGACGGGCCGTAGGTCACCGGCCAGGGCGCTGGGCCGATTTTGGCCGAGAGGTTGTTCGGTACTTCATGCGTGCCGGGTGCGGCGAACGGCCCGACGTTGAAGACCCGGTCCAGCGGTTTTTGCATGCCCAGTGGATGACCATGGGTCAGGGTATGCGCCTTGCTCCATTGCCATTGCGCTGAATCCGTACCCAAGGTGGTCTTGAGGTGGGCGATGCTCGCTTGCCAGGCCACCTTGACCGTATCACCCCGGGTTTCCTTTTCGAGGGTGTTGCGGTTGTCCCACCACGGTGAATCAGGTGTGGCAGCCAACCGTGGCAATGCGGCGTCGATCACCCGGGTCGAAAGCAGTGTCTCGAAGAAATCATTCCCCAGCTCATCGTGCATCGTTGCGTCGGCCAGGTTGAACAGGAACTGGTTGAACAGCGTGGCGCTGGTGGAATCGAGCGGGTAGTCGCCTGTCCACTGCGCCAGGTGTTCCACCAGTTTGAGTTCGGCGGGATCGCTCACCACCTCGCGCAGCACTGGCAACAAAGGCGCCAACAGACGGGGGCCGTAGGCAGTGGTAGTGCCCAGTTGCAGCTTCTTGCTGGCGTCGATGTCCCATTTCACGTTTTTGTCGCTGAGCTGGTGATTGAGTTGCTGGCCGCGATCGGCGAGGTTGTAGTAGCCGGGAATTTCCATGCCGGTCGGCGACAGCGGCTGGAAGTTGGCCGAGACGATGTAGCCGCGTGCCGGGTTTTCCTCCTGGGGGTTGGCGCTGAACGGGTAGAAGCCGTCCTTGTCCGCCTGATTGGTGCTGCCGTCGAGGATGAAACCGGGCTTCACCCCGGCCGCGCGTTTGGGCAGCAGCGCCGAGGCCCACCAGCCGATGTCGCCCTTGGCGTTGGCGTAGACAATGTTTAACCCCGGCGCCTGAACCTTGGCGGCCGCGACGCGTGCCTTGGTCAGCGTGTCGGCGCGGTTGAGCTGGTAGAAGCCTTCTAGAATCGGGTTCGGTGTTTCAAGGAATGCCCACCACATGGCCACCGGCGTCTTGCCGGCCGCCGTGCCGAGTGCGTCGTTGATGATCGGCCCGTGGGGCGATTGACGCAACGTCAGCTTGACCGCTTCCTGCCCCTTCACCGCGATCTGTTGCTCGGTGTTAAGCATGTCCACCCAGTTGCCGCGATACCAGACCTGATTGGGGTTGTCCGGGTTGGTCTTCTCGGCGATCAGG
>NZ_JBFUKU010000153.1:0-13344 GCF_056400685.1 Pseudomonas sp. P5_A12
GCCGAAGATCATGCGCCCTTCCCTGGCCGGCAAGCGCCTGGGCATTCTCGGCCTGGGTGCCGTCGGCATGGCCATCGCCAAACGCGCGGCCAATGGTTTTGACATGACCGTGAGTTACCACAACCGCCAGCATCGCAGTGACGTGCCCTATACCTTTTGCTCCACGCCCACCGAACTGGCCCGGGTCTCGGATTTTCTGATCATCGCGACCCCAGGTGGTATTGGCACCAAACACTTGATCAACCAACATGTCCTCGACGCCTTGGGGCACGACGGGTTCCTCATCAACATCGCCCGCGCCAGCGTGATCGTCACCGCCGACCTGGTCAACGCGCTTGAACAACGACGCATTGCCGGCGCCGCGCTGGATGTGTTCGATGCCGAACCGCATGTGCCGCTGCCGCTCAAATCGTTGAGCAACGTGATCCTGACTCCGCATGTGGCCGGGCTTTCACCCGAGGCCACTCAGGGCACCGTTGAACTGGTCGGGAAAAACCTGACGGCATTTTTTAGCAACCAGCCCGTTCTGACACCGATTGCCCTGCCGTCTGCGCAGAGCACGGCCACGCTCTGACGACCATTCAAACAGGTGTATCAAAAGCAATGATTGCCCGGCAACACGCTCACCTATAAGGGCCGTTCATGGTTGTGAGTGCCGGGTACGCGGATTAGATTAGCCAATAGTCGCAGGCCTCCAAAATAAGCAGAAGGGATAAGCATGGCGCTTACTGACCAGTCCACCCGTATCCGCTCTGGCGAAGAACTTGATGCCAGCCTGATCGATCCGTACCTCAAGGCACACATTCCGGGCCTCAGTGGTTTGCCGCAGATCAGCCAGTTTCCTGGCGGCGCGTCGAACCTGACGTACCTGCTGGAATACCCCGAGCAGGAGTTCGTCCTGCGTCGGCCGCCGTTTGGCCACAAGGCCAAGTCCGCCCACGACATGGGCCGTGAATTCCGCATTCTCAATCAGCTCAAGGACGGCTTTCCGTACTGCCCCAAAGCCTACGTGCACTGCACTGACGAATCGGTTATCGGCGCCGAGTTCTATGTGATGGAGCGGGTCAACGGGATCATCCTGCGTTCCGAACTGCCGCCGGAACTGGGTCTGGATTCGGCGAAAACCGAAGCCTTGTGCAAAAGCTTCATCGACAAGTTCGTTGAACTGCACCGTGTCGACTACAACGCTTACGGCCTGGGTGACCTCGGGAAACCCGAAGGTTATGTCGCTCGGCAAATCAAAGGCTGGAGTGATCGCTACGAGAAAGCCCTGACCCCGGACGCGCCACAGTGGGAAGCGGTGAAAGCCTGGCTCAACGACAAAATGCCGGCCGACCACCCGACTTCCAGCATCGTCCACAATGACTACCGTTTCGACAACGTAATCCTCGATCCGCAAAACCCGATGCAGATCATCGGTGTATTGGACTGGGAACTGACCACCCTCGGCGACCCGCTGATGGATTTGGGCAACACCCTCGCTTACTGGATCGAAGCCGGCGACCCGCCACCGGTGCAACTGATGCGCCGCCAGCCCAGCCATGCACCGGGCATGCTGACCCGCCGTGAGTTCGTCGATTACTACGCCGAACGCGCGGGCATCCGGATCGACAATTTCGACTTCTACTACACCTATGGCCTGTTCCGTCTGGCCGGCATCGTGCAGCAGATTTACTACCGCTTCTTCCATGGTCAGACCCAGGACAAACGCTTCGCGCAGTTCATTCACATGAACAAGATGCTGGAGCAAATGAGCCTGCAAGTCATATCGAAATCCAGCCTCTGATCCACCTGGCGCGCTTCTCGCAAAGCAGGCCCCTATAACAAGACCTTTTACAAGAGAATCCCATGTCCAAGACTCAGTTGTTCGACCTCGACGGCAAAATCGCTTTCGTCTCCGGCGCCAGCCGCGGCATCGGTGAAGCCATCGCCAAATTGCTGGCCCAGCAAGGCGCCCACGTCATTGTCTCGAGCCGCAAGCTCGACGGTTGCCAGCATGTAGCCGACGCGATCATCGCCGCCGGCGGCAAAGCCACTGCCGTCGCTTGTCACATCGGTGAAATGGAACAGATCAGCCAGGTCTTCGCCGGCATCAAGGAACAGTTCGGTCGCCTCGACATTCTGGTCAACAACGCAGCGACCAACCCACAGTTCTGCAACGTCCTGGACACTGACCTCAGCGCCTTCCAGAAAACCGTCGACGTCAACATCCGCGGCTACTTCTTCATGTCGGTGGAAGCCGGCAAGATCATGCGCGAAAACGGTGGCGGCAGCATCATCAACGTCGCCTCGATCAACGGCGTCTCGCCAGGCATTTTCCAGGGCATCTACTCGGTGACCAAGGCCGCCGTGATCAACATGACCAAAGTGTTCGCCAAGGAATGCGCGCAATTCGGCATCCGCTGCAATGCCCTGCTGCCGGGCCTGACCGACACCAAATTTGCTTCGGCACTGGTGAAAAACGATGCGATCCTGAAGACCGCCCTGGCGCAGATTCCGCTCAAGCGTGTTGCCGACCCGAGTGAAATGGCCGGCGCCGTGTTGTACCTGGCGAGTGATGCGTCGAGCTACACCACTGGGGTTTCGTTGAATGTAGACGGTGGTTTCCTGTCCTGATTCGATTCGCCAGATGAGCAAAAGGCAGCCTTTGGCTGCCTTTTTTGTTGTGCACAGGATCGCTCTCAACGCTTCACGCACCCAGAGTTATTGAGTCACGCAGCGAGTAGTCGTGGTGACTCGTGTCACTTCTCCGGCTCCATTCGCGTTACCTGTCACATTGGTGTCGTCCACGGTTTCGCATTTTTTTTCTACGGGTGGTAGAGGGGGTGGCGGAGGCGGTGGACTGGAGCAACCACTGAGGATCGCAACGCATAGGGCGAGCGACAGCGGCGAAAAAACACGTTTTCCAGGATTGTTCATAGTCTGACCCGCGGTAAGTAATCGACGCTTTCCGCGACACGACAACAACACCGCGAAGCCGCGGACCGGTCACAGAAAATTTTACCTTCTCATTTCTTATAGCTCAGTCACCGGCCAATGCCAGCAAATAAGGCAGTCAGGCCTATCCCTACCCAGAAAAACGACAGCTCTTACTCGTCCCCGCCCGGGTGATGCAAGCTGTTGCTCTGCAATTCGTAACGCAGTTCTTCGATCAACGACGCCACCGCTTGCGGCGAACTGAGGCTTGTCACCTTCAATCCACTGACCACCAGGTCGACCTCACCCGACTCCGGGTGATACAGCTTCACCGTCACCGAATTGTCGCCCGACACACTGCATTCACAGGCACGGGGAGCAAAGTGCTGTTCCAGCAGCGCACGCAGTTGCGTCAGATAAATCATTGCGATTCACCCATCGGCTGACGGGCAACCTCTTCAACCGAAACAGTGTTGAGTGGGCGAAACATGTGACGGTTCCTTGAGCGGTTTCGTAGAGGGCGCGAAGCGGGCAAAAGACTCCTTTCGCACCTTGACAGCCTATTCGCTGGCGCCTGCCACCAACACCTCCATTTGCGCTGCCTGCACTAGTGCATTTGCACCCTAATGCCGGGAGAACAATCCACGCTCGCGCGCCCAGACAATCGCCTCGCTGCGACTGTGAACATCAAGCTTGGAATACACCATGGACACGTGATTACGTACTGTGTTGGGCGCCAGCTTCAGACGCACGGCGATTTCCTTGTCAGGCAACCCTTCGCAGATAAGGCCAAGCACGTCTCGCTCGCGGGCGGTCAGGTCGGTAAAGGACACGCCGGGCAACGTCGGTGCGTTTACGCTTTTCACATTAGCCAGTTTTTCGATCAGCGTGCGGCTGAACCAGGAAGCGTCTTTCATCACCTCCTCGATCGCCGCTACCAGCTCAAGCTCAGTGCGTTTGCGTTCGGTGATGTTCATCAACACCAGCAGGTAGCATGGACTGTCCTGAATATTCACGGTGTCGGCCGACACCGCGCAATCGATCACTTCACCATTGCGTTTACGGATTCTGACATCGACACGGTCCAGGCTTGCGGCCTTCTCTAGCGCCGAAAACAAGCGCGTGCGCGCATCGGTGTCATCGAAGAAATCGAGCTGCGCCACCGTTTTGCCGAGCACTTCTTCACTGGGATACGCAAGGGTGCCGAGAAAGGTTTCGTTGGCATCGAGCACTATTTGATCCTCGGCACTGCACACCAGCGTTGGCACCGGAGTCAGACGAAAGGCCTTGGCAAAGCGCTCCTCGCTCTGGCGCAGTGCGATTTCGGCTTTGTGCCGAGGTTCCATGTCGACGAACGAAAACAGCATGCAGTCTTCTTCGTTTAACTCCAGCGGTTGCCCGGCGACAATCACCTGCTTGCTGCCTCCTTCAGGCAATCGCAACTCAGCCTGCATCTGCGGAATCGTGGCGTGCTCGCGCAGTCGCTCAATCGCCAGGTCTTTTTTTTCCGCGCCTTGAAGCACGTCCAGCTCATATGTCGACACGCCGATCACCTGATCACGGGTAAAACCGGTCATCTCCAGAAAACCGCTGTTGACCTTGATATAACGCAAATCGCTGAGGCGACAGATCACCGCCGGGGCCGGGTTGGCGTTGAACGTCTTTTCGAAACGCTGCTCGGCGCTGGCCCATTCGGTGACGTCGTCCATGATCAGCACCAGTGACTCCGGCTCACCGGCGCTGTCCGCCAGCACCATGCTGCGCACCCTGTGCACCCACGTGCGTTGATCATCGTCGGTAGGGGTTATTTCAACCAGCACATCGTCGAACGTTTCGCCCCGGGCGACGCGGTTGATCGGGTAATGATCCTTCGGCACCGGGTGATGATTGCGATAGCGCAAGGCAAAGCGTTTGGCGTACTCCCGGGCATTGGCGCCCAACTCGCTGATCTGGCCGACACCGTGCATGACCAGCGCCGCGTCATTGGCCCACAGGATCGTCTGATCAAGCTCCAGAAGAATCACGCCATCGGACAACCCCGCAATAATCTGCTGCAACTGGCGACGATTGGTTTCGGTGCTCAGGACGTCCTGGCTCATGGGTACTCCGCAAGTACAACGGGGCTTTTAGCCCCCCCGTGAAGAGTACGACCGCACGCATCAATGATCGTGCAAAATCCCTGTGGGAGCGAGACCGGCTTGCCGGCGATGGCGGAGTGTCAGGCGACATCACTGTTGATTGATCCACCGCTATCGCCGGCAAGCCGGTCTCGCTCCCACAGGTTTTACCGGTGTGCTTCAGACCGCGGGCTGCCCACTGGCAATCGCCGCCGATGCCGCCAGCATCGCCCGCAACAACACCGCACACCCGGCCGCCAGATCGTCCGGCGCGGCGTTTTCGATTTCGTTGTGGCTGATGCCGCCTTCACACGGCACGAAAATCATCCCGGCCGGGCCGAGTTCTGCGAGGAAGATCGCGTCGTGCCCTGCTCCACTGACGATGTCCATGTGCGACAAGCCCAGGCCTTGGGCCGCGTTGCGCACGGCTTTGACGCAGCCCTGGTCGAAGTACAGCGGCGGGAAGTCGGCTGTCGGGGTGAGTTCGAAAGTCAGGCCGTGTTCATCGCAGGTGGTTTCGATGACGTGACGGACTTCGGCGATCATCGAGTCCAGGCGTGCCGGCTCCAGATGCCGGAAGTCGAGGGTCATGCGCACCTCGCCGGGGATGACGTTGCGTGAGCCGGGATAGGCTTGCAGGCAGCCGACGGTGCCGCAGGCGTGGGGTTGATGGCCCAGCGCGGCACGATTGACCGCACCGACGATCACGGCGGCGCCGACCAGGGCATCCTTGCGCAGGTGCATTGGGGTCGGGCCGGCGTGGGCTTCAACGCCGCGCAGTTTGAGGTCGAACCATTTCTGGCCGAGCGCGCCCATCACCACGCCGATGGTTTTGTGTTCGTCTTCCAGGATCGGGCCTTGTTCAATGTGTGCTTCAAAATAAGCGCCCACCGCATGCCCACTGACCTGGCGCGGACCGGCGTAACCGATGGCGTTGAGTGCCTGGCCCACGGTGATGCCTTCGGCGTCGACTTTGGCGAGGGTTTCTTCAAGGGTGAATTTTTCCGCGAAGACGCCGGAGCCCATCATGCACGGGGCGAAGCGCGAGCCTTCTTCGTTGGTCCAGACCACGACTTCGAGTGGCGCTTCTGTTTCAATTTTCAGGTCGTTGAGGGTGCGCAGCACTTCGACGCCGGCCAGTACTCCAAAGCAGCCGTCGAACTTGCCACCGGTGGGCTGGGTGTCGATATGGCTGCCGGTCATCACCGGTGGCAGGCTCGGGTTGCGGCCCGGGCGGCGGGCGAAGATGTTGCCGACAGCGTCGACGCTGACAGTGCAGCCGGCGTCTTCGCACCAGTTGACGAAGATGTCGCGGGCCTGGCGATCGAGGTCGGTCAGGGCCAGGCGGCAGACGCCGCCCTTTACGGTGGCGCCGAGCCTGGCCAGTTCCATGAGTGATTGCCACAGGCGGTCGCGGTTGATGTACTGATGGGTGGATTGCAGAACATCTACGGCAGCGTTCATGGTGATCTCCTCAGGCTTACTACTGATAGTTCCCACGCTCTGCGTGGGAATTCATCCATGGACGCTCCGCGTCCGCATTTGGGACGCAGAGCGTCCCGAGCTGCATTCCCACGCAGAGCGTGGGAACGATCATCCCTCACACCGCAGATTTGGCGACGGATGGACTAGGCCGCAACGAGCACAACCCGTAATAAATCACCCCACCCAACGCCGAGCCGGTAAACCAGCCATAGCTGTAAAACCAGCTGAACGCATCGCTACCCAGCGACAGCAGCGTCAGCACCACCGGCACACCAAAGGCGATAAACCCGAACCAGTTCCAGGCCGGATAAACGTCATCGCGATAGAGCCCGGCCAAGTCGAGTTGCTGTTTCTTGATCAGGAAATAGTCCACCACCATGATCCCGGCAATCGGCCCGAGCAGGCTGGAATAGCCCAACAACCAGTTGGAGTAGACCGTTTCCAGGCTCAGGTCAGAGACGATCAGCCCGAGCTTTTTCAGCAGCTCATGCCCCATCAGCAACAGCCCCACCACCCCGGTGAGCAATACCGCTTTGGTGCGGTTGATCAACTTCGGCGCGACGTTCTGAAAATCGTTGGTCGGCGACACGATGTTGGCCGCGGTGTTGGTCGACAGCGTGGCGATGATGATCAGCGCCATGGCCAGCGCGACCCAGACCGGGCTCTGGATATGCCCGATCAGCGTCACCGGATCGGAGACGGTCACGCCCACCAGTTTCACCGAGGCGGCGGTCATGACCACGCCCAGCGAGGCAAACAGGAACATGGTCAGCGGCAGGCCGATAATCTGCCCGATGATCTGGTCTTTCTGGCTTTTGGCGTAGCGGCTGAAGTCTGGAATGTTCAACGACAAGGTGGCCCAGAAACCGACCATCGCGGTCAGGCCGGCGGCGAAATAACCTGCCACGCTCGCCCCTTCCGGACGCTTGGCCGGGATCGCCAGCAATTCGGTCATCGACACATTCGGCAGCGCCCAGAACAGCAGGCCCACACCGACCAATATCAACAGCGGCGCGGACAGGGTTTCCAGCCATTTGATCGACTCGGCGCCGCGAATCACCACCCACAGGTTCAGTGCCCAGAACACCATGAAACCGATGACTTCACCGGTGCCGCCCAATGACTTCCAGCCCTCGAACACCGAGCCCAGAAACAGGTGAATGGCCAGCCCGCCGAACATCGTCTGAATCCCGAACCACCCACACGCTACCAGGGCGCGGATCAGGCAAGGAATGTTGGAGCCGAGAACGCCGAAGCTCGAACGCAACAACACCGGAAACGGAATGCCGTACTTGGTGCCAGGAAAGGCGTTCAGAGTCAGGGGGATCAGCACGATGATGTTGGCAAACAGAATTGCCAACAACGCCTCGCCCACCGTCAAACCGAAGTACGCGGTGAGCACGCCACCCAACGTGTAGGTCGGCACGCAGATGGCCATGCCGATCCACAGCGCGGTGATGTGCCATTTGTTCCAGGTGCGTTCATGCAACTTGGTTGGCGCCATATCGTGGTTGTAACGGGGACTGTCGAGGACGTCGCTGCCGGCTTCGAGCTCAAACAAGCCTTCGCGCTCGGTCACTTGCGATCTGATCTGTTGCATGGCCGCTCCACTGTTCTTTGAATTATTTTTTGCTCATCAGGTGCCAGGGCATCAATAAACGTGCCGGGCACCCCGATTGAGCATCGGGCAGTTCCACAAAACGTTACAACCAACTGTTTTTATTCATATATCCAGCGAGTCTTCGGTGACTTGTCTGTTCACTCAGGCCGAATGCCAGGCAAGTTGTCCGAACCGTCAGGACTCAATCTGGTGCATCACACTTTTTTTCAAAGTTGCACATCAACCATAGACCATCCTCAAGCGGCTGATTTCACATAGGAAATCTTGTCTATTTTTCGAACCTGTCAAGTGCGTCAAAATGGTGAACAGCCTCACCATTTTGGTGATTTACGTTTTATGTCTTTATTTATCAATTAGTTAAAACAGTAATAAGCTTATAAAAAATATTCTTGCTGATTTCATAAACTCAGACTAGCTTCAATTCCTGACAGCGTTGACAGGAATACACCTGTTGCCGCCGATTTATATAAAACACTTAGAACCGGCATAAGCCGGTCATTGCCTGCGAGGAACTCGGAATGTCTCTGTTGATCCGTGGCGCCACCGTTATTACCCATGATGAAAGTTATCGCGCCGACGTCTATTGCGCCGACGGCGTGATTAAAGCCATTGGCGACAATCTTGATGTTCCGGCAGGTGCCGAAGTGCTCGACGGCAGCGGCCAGTACTTGATGCCCGGCGGCATCGATCCGCACACGCACATGCAATTGCCCTTCATGGGCACCGTGGCCAGTGAAGATTTTTTCAGTGGCACGGCGGCGGGACTGGCCGGTGGTACCACGTCGATCATCGACTTCGTGATTCCCAATCCGCAGCAATCGCTGATGGAGGCGTTTCACCAGTGGCGCGGCTGGGCCGAAAAGTCAGCGTCAGATTACGGCTTTCATGTCGCGATCACCTGGTGGAGCGAACAGGTGCGCGAGGAGATGGCTGAGCTGGTCAGTCATCACGGGGTCAACAGCTTCAAGCACTTCATGGCCTACAAGAACGCAATCATGGCGGCCGACGATACACTGGTGGCCAGTTTCGAGCGCTGCCTGGAGCTGGGCGCAGTGCCGACCGTGCATGCGGAAAATGGCGAGCTGGTCTATCACCTCCAACGCAAGTTAATGGCCCAGGGCATCACCGGCCCGGAAGCGCATCCACTGTCGCGGCCTTCGCAGGTTGAAGGCGAAGCGGCCAGTCGGGCGATCCGTATCGCCGAGACGTTGGGCACGCCGCTGTACCTGGTGCATGTCTCGACCAAAGAAGCCCTCGACGAAATCACCTACGCCCGCAGCAAAGGCCAGCAAGTCTACGGTGAAGTGCTGGCCGGGCATCTGCTGCTGGACGACAGCGTCTATCAACACCCGGACTGGCAGACCGCCGCCGGTTATGTGATGAGCCCGCCCTTCCGTCCTCGCGGGCACCAAGAAGCACTTTGGCACGGCTTGCAATCGGGCAACCTGCACACCACCGCGACCGACCACTGCTGTTTCTGCGCCGAGCAAAAAGCCGCTGGCCGCGACGACTTCAGCAAAATCCCCAACGGTACCGCTGGTATCGAAGACCGCATGGCGGTGCTCTGGGATGAAGGGGTCAACACCGGGCGTTTGTCGATGCAGCACTTCGTGGCGCTGACATCCACCAACACCGCGAAGATCTTCAACCTCTACCCGCGCAAAGGGGCGATTCGTGTCGGGGCCGATGCGGACCTGGTGCTGTGGGACCCGGAAGGCACGCGAACCATTTCAGCCAAGACCCATCACCAGCAGGTCGACTTCAACATCTTTGAAGGCAAGACCGTGCGCGGCGTACCGAGCCACACCGTCAGCCAGGGCCGCGTGGTCTGGGCCGATGGCGACTTGCGCGCCGAGCGGGGTGCGGGGCGGTATGTCGAACGGCCGGCGTATCCGGCGGTGTTTGATTTGCTGAGCAAGCGGGCTGCACTGCACCAGCCAAAATCTGTGAACCGCTGACACACTCCCGAAGATCGTTCCCACGCTCCGCGTGGTAATGCAGCCCGGGACGCTCTGCGTCCCATTGGAACGCGGAGCGTCCCTTGAGGCATTCCCACGCAGAGCGTGGGAACGATCAGCCCGACAGAGGCAGCACCTCCATCACCGTGAGGCCAATACCGTGATCAAGACCCTGAACCACCTCCCGCATCCTTACGAGAATGCCGCCGCCCTCGCCGGCCATTTCACCGACCTGGCGCCGCCGCTCAATGATCGTCAGGCTCACCTGGAAGCGTCACGCTGTCTGTATTGCTACGACGCGCCCTGCGTGAACGCYTGTCCCAGCGAGATCGACATTCCGTCCTTCATCCGCAATATCCATCAGGACAACGTTCAGGGCGCCGCGCAGAAAATCCTCTCGGCGAACATCCTTGGCGGCAGTTGCGCGAGGGTTTGCCCGACGGAAATCCTCTGCCAGCAAGCCTGCGTGCGTAACAACGACCATGAATGCGCACCGGTCTTGATCGGCTTGCTGCAACGTTACGCCGTCGACAACGCACACTTCACTGAATATCCCTTCCCCCGTGCAGCATCAACCGGCAAACGCATCGCCGTCGTCGGTGCCGGCCCGGCCGGTTTGTCCTGTGCTCACCGCAGCGCGATGCACGGCCACGACGTGGTGATTTTCGAAGCCCGGGAAAAGGCCGGTGGCCTTAACGAGTACGGGATCGCCAAATACAAACTAGTGGACGACTACGCGCAAAAGGAACTGGAGTTCTTGCTGCAAATTGGTGGCATTGAAATCCGTCACGGGCAAAAACTCGGCGACAACCTGACCCTGAGCGAACTACATCAGCAATTCGACGCCGTGTTTCTCGGACTCGGCCTGAATGCCAGCAAACAACTCGGCCTGACCCACGAAGACGCGCCAGGCTTGCTTGCCGCCACCGATTACATTCGCGAACTGCGCCAGGCCGATGACCTGACCCAACTGCCGTTGGCGGACCATTGCATCGTCCTCGGTGCCGGCAACACCGCCATCGACATGGCCGTTCAGATGGCCCGTCTCGGTGCTCGTGATGTGAATCTGGTGTACCGCCGTGGTGTTGAAGACATGGGCGCCACCGGCCACGAACAGGACATCGCCAAGGCCAATCAGGTGCGCTTGCTGACGTGGGCGCAACCGGAAGAAGTGCTGCTCGATGACCAAGGCCAGGTGCGCGGCATGCGCTTCGCCCGCACGCACTTGGTTGACGGTCGCCTGCAAACTACCGGGCAAACCTTCGAGCTGGCCGCCGACGCCATTTTCAAAGCCATCGGTCAGGCCTTTGATGGCAGCGCCCTTGCCGACCCGCTGGCCCGTGAGCTCAAGCGTCAGGGCGAGCGGATTCAAGTCGACGAACAGCTGCGCACCAGCATCCCCGGTGTGTATGCCGGTGGCGACTGCACCAGCCTCGATCAGGACCTCACCGTGCAAGCCGTGCAACACGGCAAACTCGCCGCCGAGGCCATCAACGCTCAACTGATGCTCAACGTGGAGGCTGCGTAAATGGCCGATCTCTCGATTGTCTTCGCCGGCATCAAAGCACCCAATCCGTTCTGGCTGGCCTCCGCGCCGCCGACCGACAAGGCTTACAACGTGGTCCGCGCCTTCGAGGCCGGCTGGGGTGGTGTGGTCTGGAAAACCCTGGGTGAAGACCCGGCGGCAGTCAACGTGTCGTCGCGCTACTCGGCCCACTTCGGCGCCAACCGTGAGGTGCTGGGTTTCAACAATATCGAGCTGATCACCGACCGCTCGCTGGAGATAAACCTGCGGGAAATCACCCAGGTGAAAAAGGACTGGCCGGACCGCGCGCTGATCGTGTCACTGATGGTGCCCTGCGTCGAAGAGTCGTGGAAGTTCATCCTGCCGCTGGTGGAAGCCACCGGCGCCGACGGCATTGAGCTGAATTTCGGCTGCCCCCACGGCATGCCGGAACGGGGCATGGGCGCGGCGGTCGGTCAGGTGCCGGAGTACGTCGAGCAGGTCACCCGTTGGTGCAAGACGTATTGCTCGCTGCCGGTGATCGTCAAGCTCACACCGAACATCACCGACATCCGCGTCGCCGCCCGCGCGGCCCATCGCGGGGGGGCGGATGCAGTGTCGCTGATCAACACGATCAACTCGATCACCAGCGTCAACCTGGAGCGCATGGTCGCCAACCCGGCCGTGGGCAACCAAAGCACCCACGGCGGTTATTGCGGTTCGGCAGTCAAGCCGATTGCGCTGAACATGGTCGCCGAAATCGCCCGTGATCCGCAGACCCAAGGCCTGCCGATCTCCGGCATTGGCGGCATCGGCAGCTGGCGCGACGCGGCGGAGTTTATTGCGTTGGGCAGCGGCTCGGTGCAGGTGTGCACGGCGGCGATGCTGCATGGTTTCAGGATCGTCGAGGAAATGAAGGACGGCTTGTCACGCTGGATGGACAGTCAGGGTTACGCCAGTATTTCGGAGTTTTCCGGGCGCGCGGTGGGCAACACCACGGACTGGAAGTACCTCGACATCAACTATCAGGTGATCGCGAAGATTGATCAGGAGGCGTGCATTGGGTGTGGGCGCTGCCATATCGCGTGCGAGGATACCTCGCACCAGGCGATTGCCAGCCTGAAGCAGGCGGACGGGACGCATCAATACACGGTGATTGAGGATGAGTGCGTGGGCTGCAATCTGTGCCAGATCACCTGCCCGGTGCAGGACTGTATCGAGATGGTGCCGATGGACACGGGCAAGCCGTTTCTGGATTGGAATCATGATCCGAGAAATCCCTACCATGTTGCCTTCTGATCACTGAAGATCCAGAAATCGCAGCCTCGTTTCACTCGACAGCTSCTACAGGGGGTGCATTTCTCTGTAGCAGCTGTCGAGTGAAACGAGGCTGCGATTTTTGGGTTTATGGCTCCAACCCGATCCCCCGCAAAATCACACTGGTCACCGTCTGCACAGCCCGCTCGAACTGCATGTCCGACAGCGGCTGATGATCATTGAGAATATTCACTTGATGATCAAAGTCCGCGTAGTGCTGGGTCGAGGCCCAGATCATGTACAGCAGGCTCGAAGGCTCCACCGGCAAGATGCGTTTGTCGTCCACCCACTGGCGGATTTTCGCTTCCTTCATCTTCGCCCAGTCATACAGGCTGGCGTCCAGCGCCGTGCCTAAGGTCGGTGCGCCATGGATGATTTCGTTGGCCCAGACTTTCGACCCGTAAGGCCGGCTGCGCGAGTGGTTCA